>NZ_JBHTTU010000003.1:247885-250610 GCF_042794375.1 Kitasatospora sp. NPDC056531
GGAGTTGTACGGGCGGCTGCTGCCCGTCACCCGGGGTCTGCCTATCACCTACACGACCATGACTGCGCGCTCCGCTTTCGACGCCCTCGTCCCCCGCCGTCTCTCTTTCTTCCCCCCTCCTCTTTTCTCCCCCCCCCCCCCTCCGGGGGGGGGGATTACTCGGCGAGGAACAGCCAGCCGCGCTCGGCGGACACCTCCTGCAGGACGCGGGCGGTGTGGCTGCCCCGCACCGCGGTGACGGCGAGGCGCTCGCGCGGCGGTCTGGGGGTCGGCAGCGGCCGCCACACCAGGTGCGGCTCGCGTTCCACGGCGCGCCGCGGGCGCAGGGCGACCAGGTCCGCGGTGGTGCGCAGGGCGTGCAGGAACAGCGCGGGCTGGTCCTGGTCGGCCGGGTGCAGCACGGTGTTCCAGCCGAGCCGGGCCAGGTGCGCGGGTACGGACTCGGCGAACCCGGGCGCGCAGCCCTCGTCGTACCAGAGCAGGCGCTGCCGGGAGAGGTCCCGCAGGGTCAGCTCGGGCCGGGTCGCGAGTGGGTGCTCGCGGGCCATGACGACGCCGAGCGGCTCGTCCCGGACCACGGCGCAGACCACGTGCGGCACCGGGATGGGCAGGCGCACGATGCCGAAGGAGATCTCGCCGTGCCGCAGCAGCTCGCCCTGGTCGGCGGCGTCCACCGAGCGCATCCGCAGCTTCGCGCCGGGCTGGTGGGCGGCCTGGTGGCCGTTGTGGACGCGGCGCCCGGAAAGGCCGTTCTGGACCTCGATCAGGACCTCGGCCGGCACTCCGCCGCATACTCCGACGGGCCACACCTGCGGCGCCGGGGCGACGGCGGCGATGGCCGATCGGAGCTGTCCGGGAATTCCCTGGATTTCCCGGAGGAATGCCCGGCCGCCGGCGGTCAGTTCAACACCGCGGGAACTTCGGATGAACAGCGCCGCACCGATTCTCTGCTCCAGTCGTCGAATTTGCTGGCTGAGGCTCGGCTGGGAAATCCGGAGTTCCTGGGCGGCGGCCGAGACGGTGCCGGCGCGGACCACGGTCAGGAAATACCGGAGGTGTCGCATGTCGAAATCGTCGACGTCCCGGGCGTCGGCCATCGCGCGGAGCAGGACGTCGTCGGCCGGATCCGGTCCGGGTGCGTCGGGGCCCATGTGTGCCGAGGTGCGTCGGCCCGTCCACTCGTCCAGCACGCTCATCCGCTTCCTCCAAAGCGTCGTACCAAGCGGTGTCGCCCCTGCCGCGTGCAGGGGTTGTGCGCCCGGGGGCCCTGCGCGAGTCGGGGCCCCCGGTGCAGCATGACACAAGAATTCGTTCCCGAAGGTATTTTTTACGAGCCTGAAACAGGGCCCGAAGCGGGGCCTGTCGCAGAACCGTCCTCCGGGCATGCGGAGTTCGGCCCCCCGCTCCCGGTCAGCGCCGTGAACAGCAGGCGCCACAGCGGCTGCCCGCCGGGTGCGCCCGCGATCTCGGCGCACCCGGCGGGAGCGTTCAGCAGCCCGTACATCACGATCATCAGCAAGGCGGCGACCAACTGCGGCGAGTAGCCGGGGAAGCCGCTGCCGCGCTGGGCTCGGCGGACCAGTTCCGTCAGGGCGTTGTGCATCTCGACGAGGACGCCAGAGAGCGACTGCGCCAGATTCGGGCATTCGGCGGCGAGCCGGAGCGCGGCCCGCAGCCGCACGTCCGACTGCAGCCGGCCGGCGAAGCCCACCACGACGCGTTCGAGGACGGCCCCCGGGTCCGCGCCCGGGGCGTCGTGTTCGGCCCGCAGGCTCGCCCAGGTGTGCCGGGACTCGTTGACAAGAGCCCCGGCCAGCGACCTCTTCGAGGGGAAGTGCCCGTACAGCGCGCCCTTGGTCATCCCGATGCGCTCGGCCACCGCGTTCAGCGTCGTGCTGCTGTAGCCCTGCCCGGCGAAGACCTCGGCCGCAGCCGTCAGAACCTTCTCCCGTGTGCGTCGCGCCCGTTCCTGTTTCGCCACGTTCGTACCCTCCATGATGAGCGAGAGCACATACATACCATCGGGACGGAATGTTGTCTCAACCTTCCGGTCCGCCGAGCTGATCATGCGTGTCCCGCCTCCAACGGACCCCGGCGGGCCGGGGTCACCGGCCAGCCGGAGCGTTCTGCTTCCTCGTTCAGCAGCGGGGAGTCCCCCACCACCACCGGCCGTCCCACCGCGCGCAGCAGGGCGAGATCGCTCTCGTGGTCCCCGTACGCGAAGCAGTCGGCCGGGTCCGCACCGTGCTCGCGCATCAGCCGGACCGCGGCCTCGGCCTTGGCCTGCCCGATCATCGGGCGCAGCACCTCGCCGGTCAACACCCCGTCGGCGTCCGCCAGTAACTCGGTGCAGACCAGGGCCGCGCCCAACTCCTCGGCCAGCGCGGCGAGGAGAGGGCGCATCGAGCCCGAGACCAGCACGACCGCGCGGCCCGCGGCCCGGTGTTCGGCGACGGCGGCGAGGGCGGGCAGCACGAAGGCCGAACCGCCGCGGCGGTACTCCTCGTACCAGCTCCGCCCGGCCGTCTCCAGTTCGGCCAGCGGCACGCCCGCGTAGCGCCGGTAGTACCGGCGGTTCATCGTCTCCCGGTCGGGGGTTGGCCCCACCCCCCGACACAAAGCCCAGAGACTAGAAGTGGCCCCCCCCCCGGGCCGACTCCCCCCCCCCCCCCCCCAACCAACCCAAAAAAAACACCCCGGAGCACCGTGTTCCCCCTCCCCCCAA
>NZ_JBHTTU010000003.1:250620-258753 GCF_042794375.1 Kitasatospora sp. NPDC056531
AGGTTGCTCCTTGTTGGCGTGGGGTGGAAGAGGGAACATGCCGGGGGGCTGGGGGGGGTGTGGGTGTTTTTTTTTTTTGGGTGGGGGGGCCGACAAGCTCGAGAAAAAGGGGGGGGGGGTCTCCCCCCCCCCCCGGCCGGGGTGCCGGTCCCGCCAGTACCGCCAGAACGCGACCGGGCTCTTCTCGGCGATCACGGTCTCGTCCACGTCGAAGAACGCGAGCGCGGGGCGTAACCGCAGGGCCGGTGCCGTCATCGCCCGCCCCGGCTCGCCAGGGCCGCTTCCGCGTACGCCCCGGCCGCCGTTTCGAGGTCCAGGGCGCCGTGCCCGGCGGCGGTCGTGACGTCCCGCCAGGCGCGCTGCACCCGGCTGTCCGAGGACTGGCCGCGCATGCCCGAGGCGTGGAAGAGCTCGTCCACCGCCTCCCGGCACATCGCGGCCGCGGTGGCCGCGTCCCGGCGGTTCTCGGCCACCGAGAGGGGGGTGACCGCGCCGCGGTCCGCACGGTCGGCGGCGCACTCCAGCAGCAAGCCCGCCGCGTGGATCCGCGCGGATGTGGCGGCCAGTAGCAGGCTCCGGCCGGGCTTGCCCGGCGCGGTCGGCCCGCACTCGTCCGTCCAGGCCTGCAGCGCCGCCCGGGCCGCCCCGAGCACCGGCGCGGCGAAGATCAGCCCGGCGACCATCGGGTAGGGGACCCGGTGGCAGCGGGCCGCGTCGGGCAGCGGGCTCAGCAGCGCGCTCAGGGTGAACGAGCGGTGCTCGGGGACGACGATGCCGTCGCCCGCCACGCTGTTGCTGCCGCTGCCCCGCAGGCCGACCGGGTCCCAGGTGTCGAGGACGGTCAGCTCGGCGCGCGGCACGGCGAAGATCCGGTGCTCCCGGAGGCCGTCCGGCCCCAAGGTCCAGGAGGCCAGCAGCACCCACTCCGCGTGGTCGACCCCGCTGGCGGTGCGCCACTCGCCGTCCAGCCGCCAGCCGCCGGCCACCTCGGTGGCACGGCCCTGCGGCGGGACGATCGAGGCGGCGATCCGGACGTCCGGGCCCTGCGCCCACAGGTCGCGCTGCCCCTGCTCGGGCAGGTAGGCGGCGAGCCGGCCGTGCGCCGCGAACAGCGCGGCGCACCAGCCGGTGGCGGCGCAGGCCTGCGCGACGGCCGAGGCGTCGGCGAGCAGTCCGGCGAAGCTCCCGGCCGTGCCGCCCCACCGGGACGGGACGAAGTGGCGCGGGAAGCCCGCGTCGACCAGGGCGGCGGCGACCTGCGGGGTGAGCCCGCGCTGCTCCTCGGCGGTGGGGGCGTCGTGCAGCGCGAGCTTGGTGAGCAGGCTGAACGCCTCCTGGGGGCCGGTGGTGTTCCGGCCGTCCAGCGGTTCGGCGGCGGCCGGCAGGTCGGTGGTCAGCGGGGTGGTCAGGTCGGTGGCCCCTTGGGTCGCCCGGGAGGTGGTCCGGGGGGTGGTCGGGTCGGTGAGCGCTCGGACGGTCACTCGGGTCGCCGGGGAAGTGGCCCGGAAGTGTTCCCGAGGGTGGTCAGCACGCCGCCCCCAGCAGGGTGCGGGCGGGCTCGGCCACGCCGCAGCGGACCGTGGCGTTGGCGAGTTCCCGCTCGCCCTGGTGGGCGCGCAGGGTGAAGACGCCGTGGCCGAAGCCGGTCGGCTCGGCGGTGATCGCCACCGGTGCGTCCAGCTCGCCGAAGGCCGTGAACTTCACGGTGAGCAGTGCCACGCCGCTCGCGCCCGGCCGGCGGTCCGCGGCGGCGACCCGGCCGGCCTGCCGGAACGCCTCGACCAGCGCCATGCCCGGCACGTGGTCGGACTCGTGGTCGAACAGCACCGGGTGGTCCAGGTCCAGTCGCAGCCACCAGGCGTTGGCCCGCATCGGGTCGGCGGCGATCAGTACGTCCCGCTCGGCGACCTGGCCGACGGTGGCCGGCGACAGCGGGATCCGGGGCGGCTCGGGCAGCGGCGACAGCAGGGGCTCGCCGCCGCCGCGCCGGCGCAGCATGGCGTAGCGGCTGGGCTCCATCGGCTCCCAGCGCAGCCGGGTTCTACCGATCACGCGGTGCCGGACCAGGACGTCGGCCTCCAGCTCCAGGCGCAGGCGCCGGGCGCCCTCGGCGGGGCCGCGGCAGATGACGTCGAGCCCGACGGAGAGGTGCTCCGGCCCCACCGGGGGGAGCGTTTCGGACAGGTCGACGGAGGCCTCGCTCAGCACGAACGGCATGCCGTACGGGATGTCGAGGAAGCGGTGGGACAGGTGGATGGCGGTCTGGCGGGTGGTCTCCGCCAGCATCACCGGGTCGGCCGCGGGGCCGCCGTGGTGGGCGAGGTAGTGGTCGCGGTCCCAGCGGGCGGCGACCGCGAACCGGTCGGGGCCGAGCCGCTGCGAGTCCGTGAGCAGGACTTCCACGTCGGCCGCCTTGTGGACGGACGTCCGCGGGACGCAGCGCTCGAACTCCATGGCCTTCCAGTGGTGCTCCGGCCCCGGACGGCCGGTTATCAGTCCAAGTCCAGGCATGACATGCATGTGCAGATCCCCCTCCTGGCTCGCCGTGCCAGCCCATGCGCCGGTATCGTCCCGACGCGGCACGTGGCGACGCCGAGAAATATACCTTCAGGAAGGAATCTTGAGGGGTAAGTTTTTTGTCATCGAACACGACCGAACACGAGCGACCCGCGACACCCTGCCCACCCGATACGGCGCCATGCCGACCGACGACGGAGAATTCCCCACATGCCGGAGCCGCAAGCCATCGCCTTTGCCCCACCCAAAACCCCAGTTCGAAGGGGTTCCGATCCCAAACAGGAGCGTTCTGCCAGGACCCGGCAGCGGGTCCTGATGGGGGCCGCCGAGCTGTTCACCGAGCGGGGTTTCCGCCAGACGTCGGTCAAGGACGTCGCCGACCGGGTCGAGATGACCAAGGGCGCCGTGTACTTCCACTACCCGACCAAGGAAGCCCTGGCCGTGGCGATCGTGGAGGAGCACTACGCACGTTGGCCGAAACTGCTCGATGAGGTCGCCCGGGAGGAGCTCGGTCCGCTGGAGACCGCCGCCCGGATGCTGGACCGGGCGGCCGTCGCGTTCCAGGACGACGTGCTCGTTCAGGCCGGTGCCCGGCTGCAGATCGAACGGCCGCAGATCGACGCCGATTTGCCTACCCCGTACGTGGACTGGGTCTCCCTGCTGGAGTCCCTGCTGACCTCCGCGCAGGAGGCGGGCGAGGTGCGCGCCGACGTCGTGCCGGGGCACGCGGCGCGCTCGCTGGTGTCCGCGTTCTTCGGTTCGCAGCATGTCTCCGACGTTCTCAGTGGACGGGCCGACGTGGTAGCACGTTGGCGAGATCTGAGCGCTCTCTTGTTCCGGGCCCTGCGGACGGAGTGAGCCGGCTCCGTCCGCAGAGCCCCTCTGCCGTGAACGGCGGACGTCCGCCCTCCGGGGACGCGGTGGGCGGGCGTCTGCCGTGACCGTGGTGGACGTCCGTCGGCCGGAAACGGCAGACGCCCGGGGGACCGTGCACCGCTGGGCAGCCGGTGCACCGTCCCCCGGGAGGGCGTGCTGTCTCGTACGGGCCGGTCAGGCCGGGTCGGTCACGTTGCGCTTGGTGGACAGGACCACCAGGCCGCCGATCACTGCGATGGCGGTCAGCACGGCACCGAAGATCGTGGCGCCGTTGGTCAGGCCCACCGCGTCGCTGAGGTAGCCGGCCGAGACGGGCAGGATGCCGGCCGGGATGTAACCGCCCACGTTGAGGGCGGCGTTGGCCTCGGCGAGCCGCTGCGGCGCGACGGTGGAGTTGAGCAGCGACAGGCCGCCGAGCTGGCCCATGCCCTGGCCGGCGCCGGCCAGCAGCGCGGCGATGACGAGGACCGCGACCGCCTCGGAGTGCACGGCGATGATCAGCGCGACCATGCTCAGCATGGTGCTCACCGCGCCGGCCGTCAGGATGGTGCGGCGGCGCAGCTTCTGGACGGCGAACTGCACGCCGGTGGCGGCGAGGAACATCACGAAGGCCATGGCGCCGGCGACGATCCGGTTGGTGGTGCCGAGCAGGCCGGACAGCAGCGACGGGCCGAGCGAGAGCACGAACGAGGTGGCGGTGATGCCGGGGGCGAAGACCGCGATGCCGAGGGCGAGCTGACGGCCGTTGCCGCCGGGGACACCGGGCACCCGGATCCAGGAGCCCTTGCCGCGGTTCTCGGGGCGGCGCACCGGCATCCGCAGGACGACCAGGACGGCGCTGGCCAGGACCACGGCCTCGACGATGAACACGGTGACCGTCGGCCCGGGGGCCAGCTCCGAGAGCACACCGGCGAGCAGCGGGCCGAGGCCGGCGCCGAAGACCATCGCGCAGGAGGCGAGCAGGGCCGCGATCCGCTTGCGCTCGGGCCCGGCGACGTCGGTGACCGCGGCCATGCCGGCCGAGACGACCGCGCCGACCGCGATGCCGGTGAACAGTCGCGCCACGATCAGCGCGGCGACGCTGGTGGCCGTTCCGAAGATCAGGCAGGCGGCGAGTCCGAGTGCCAGTGCCGGTAGCAGGACGGGCTTGCGGCCGATCCGGTCCGAGACCACGCCGGAGACCAGCAGCGAGCCGATCAGGCCGACGATGTAGAACGCGAACACCACGGTCAGGGTGCCCTTGGAGAAGCCGATGTCGTGCTGCCACAGCACGTACAGCGGCGTGGCCGCGTTCGAGAGGACGAAGACGGCGGTGACCGGCCAGGCGGCCAGCCACACCCACCACAGCGGGGCGGCGGGCTTGGCGGCGGCGGGGGTGGTGGTGGCCTTGGCGGTGCGCTGCACCTCCTCGACGGCCTGGACGGGTGCGGTCCTGGTCTCGGACATGACGGTTCCTCCCGATCTGACTGTTGGCTCTCCAGCAGTACGAGTCGAGTCGAACTTAGCATGCAGTACGATGAAAGTCGTACAGCATAGGAACCGGGTTATGAGGAGTTGAGGAGCTGCCTATGACCACGACCACGGCCGACGCACCCGTCTTCAAGGTGCTTCCGGAGCCGTCCGATCTGCCCGAACCGCTCGCCGAGCCGGCCGTCGAGGAGCTGCGCCTGGAGAACGTGATGGGCGCGCTCAGCGACCCGCTGCGGCTGACCATCGTCCGCAAACTCCTGCTGGAGTCCGAGGACTTCGACCACTCCTGCGGCTGGTTCGGCTTCGACCGTCCCAAGTCCTCGCTCACGCACCACTTCAAGGCGCTGCGTGAGGCGGGGGTGACGCGCCAGCGCCAGTACGGGTTGGAGCGCCGCAGCCACGTGCGGGTGGACGACCTCAACGCCCGGTTCCCCGGGCTGCTCGACCTGGTCGCGGCCTGGACCCCGCAGGCCTGACCGGCATTCGGCCCCCCGGCGGCGTACGGCCGCCGGGGGCCGTCAGGTCGTCGGGCCGTGCGACCGGGCGGGTCGGCGGGAATGGGGGATCATGGGTGGGTACCTGATTTCGTCTGGTGAAGGACCCCGAACCGTGGCCCAGCTCGTCCTCTTCCACTCCGCCCACGGCCTGCGCCCGGCCGTGCACGCCGCCGCAGACCGGCTGCGCGCCGCCGGGCACACCGTGCACACCCCGGACCTGTTCGAGGGTCGGACCTTCGACGACTCCGAGGCCTCGCGCGCCTACCAGGAGGAGATCGGCGGCAGCGACGAACTGCTGAAGCGCGCGGTCACCGCCGTCGCCCCGCTCTCCGAGGGCGGGCTGGTGTACGCCGGCTTCTCGCTCGGCGGCGCGATCGCGCAGAACCTGGCCCTCGCGGACGAGAAGGCTCGCGGCCTGCTGCTCCTGCACGGCACCTCCGACCTGCGGGAGGACGCGGCGACCTCGATCCCCGTCCAGCTGCACATGGCCGACCCGGACCCGTACGAGCCGGAGGACTGGCTGAACGCCTGGTACCTGCGGATGCGGCGCGCGGGAGCGGAGGTCGAGGTGCACCGATACCAGGGCGCCGGGCACCTGTTCACCGACCCGGAGCTGCCCGACTACGACGAGGAGGCCGCCGAGCGCGCCTGGGCGGCGGCGGTGGACTTCCTCGCGGACCTGGAGGACTGACCCGGCGTCGGGCCGACCGGTTCGGGATCCGCTGCCGGTGCCGGCCGGGGCGGTCCTACCGGTGGGCTGACCGTCAGGGCCGCGAGGGGCCGCGGCGGGGGAGGGTCTGGCTGTAGACGACGCTGGTGGTGGTGCTGCCGAAGCCGGCGAGCTCGTCGACCAGGGTCTCCAGGTGTTCCATGGAGGTCGCGGCCACCTTCAGGGTGTAGCAGTCGTCGCCGGTGGTGCGCAGGCACTCCAGGATCTCGCGGCGGTCGGCGAGCACGCGGTGCAGCGGCTGGTGGCGGTTGCCCGGGTACTTCAGCCGGACGACGGCGAGCACCGGGTAGCCGACCTTGGCCAGGTCGACGGTGGCGTGGTAGCCGGTGATGACGCCCAGCGACTCCAGGTTCCTCACCCGTTCGGTGGTGGCGGAGGGGCTGAGGTTGACCCGGCGGCCCAGCTCGCTGAGGGAGATCCGGGCCTCCTGCTGGAGCCGGTCGATGATCGCCCAGTCGGTGTCGTCGAGGTTCGCGGTCACCGGGCGATATTACCGGGAGATTCGCGGCGGACGGCAGTGATCACCGGGAGGATCCTGTTCCGGGCGGGGTGTGCCCGGGAATAGCCTCGGGGCATGCAACTTGGCGTCAACGTACCGAATTTCGGACCGGGCACCGACCCCGGCGTGCTGCACGCATGGGCGGTGGTGGTGGAGGACCTCGGGTTCGACCTGCTGATGGTGTCGGACCACGTGGCCGTGACCGCGGACGTGGCCGAGCGCTACCCGGAGCCGTTCTACGACCCGTTCGCGACCCTGTCGTGGCTGACGGGGGTGACCGACGGGCGGCTGAGGATCGGGACGACGGTGCTGGTGCTGCCGTACCGCCACCCGCTGCTGGTGGCGCGGATGGCGGACAGCCTGCACCGGCTCAGCGGCGGGCAGTTCGTGCTCGGCGTCGGAGTCGGCTGGGCGCGGCAGGAGTTCGCCGCGCTCGGGGTGCCGTTCGCCGCGCGGGGGCGGCTGGCGGACGAGTACCTGGGGGCGATACGGGAGACCTGGCAGCGGCAGGACACCGCCGCGCCGCCGGTCTGGATCGGGGGGCACAGCGAGGCGGCGCTCCGCCGGGCGGTGAAGTTCGGCGACGCCTGGCACCCGCTGCGGCTGCCGATCGCGCGGATGCGCTCGGTGCTGGCGGAGCACGAGCTGCCGGGGTTCGCGCCGCGGATCGCGCTGCGGTTGACGAACGCGCCGGTGGACGATCCCGAACGGCCCGCCGGGGTCGGCGACTTGGAGCAGGTGATGGGCGACCTCGCGGAGCTGCGCGAGCTGGGCGCCGAGGCCGTGGTGCTGGATCCGTACCACGGGGACCCGGAGGAGACCCGTCGGTACGACCGGGCGTGGCAGGCTCTGGTGACGGTGTCGGAGCACTGGAAGGCCCAGGGGGAGGCACAGCCATGATCACGGTTGCCGACGAGGCGTTGCTGCGGCGCGCGATCGCCGTCGCGGCCCGGGCGGTCGAACTGGGCGACGCGCCGTACGGTTCACTGCTGGCCGCACCGGACGGGACGGTCCTGGCCGAGGCCCACAACACCGTCCGGCGGGACGACGACATCACCGCGCACCCCGAACTCAAGCTCGCCCGCTGGGCCGCCCGGGAGCTGACCCCGGAGGCGGCTGCCGCTACGACCATGTACACCAGCTGCCAGCCCTGCGGCATGTGCGCGGGGGCGCTCGTCCGCTCCGGGCTCGGACGGGTGGTGTACGCGCTGGCGACCGAGCAACTCGTCGAGCTCAACCCGGAGTCGGGTGCCTGGCCGGTGGTGCCGCAGGACGGTCCGGCACTGTTCGAGGAGGCGCGCGGGCCGATCGAGACGTACTACCGGTCGTCCTGACGGCGGGGATGTGCGGGCGGTCGCTCCGACGATGGGCGGGCCCGTGATCAGGCACCCGACGGGACGGGGGTCCGTCGGGCCGAATGACGGTCGGGGGGGGGGGGGGTTGGGGCCCCCCCCCCCCCCCCCCCCCCCCACCCCTCCCCGAACCGGACCCCCCGGGGAAACCCCCCCCCCCTCCCTGGCTTACAAACCCAGGGACCCCGGGCT
>NZ_JBHTTU010000003.1:258763-259047 GCF_042794375.1 Kitasatospora sp. NPDC056531
CCGCCCTCCCCCCCCCCCCCGACCTGCTCCCGGCCGCAGCCTTTCCGGGACATGGCCCTCGGGCGGAACTACTTCCGGCTGCTGGGGCTGAAGGACCGGGCGCCCCGGGTCTGCCCGTCCCGGCCCCGGCCGAACGGGGAAGGCGAGGCCGGCTCCTCCACCCGCTTCCGCCCGTCGTCGCGGACGGCGAGGACTGAGCGGCGGGCCCTGTCAGTCTCGCGGGGCCCCCCCCCCCCCCCACAGCAAGGACAAGAAGGGTAGGGTGTTGTTTCTCCCCTCACCAC
>NZ_JBHTTU010000003.1:259057-263312 GCF_042794375.1 Kitasatospora sp. NPDC056531
GCGAGGACGGAGCGGTGGGCCCTGTCGTTCTCGCGGCCCCTCGCATCGGCGGACGCGAGGGGCCGCGGGGTGCGGTGTCGGTGCTCCCTGCGAGCATGGCGCCGTGACCCGAACCCCTGATGAGCGCCCCGACGAGGCCGTCCTCGATGCCCTGCGCGCGGCCTTCCCGCCGGAGTGGCGGGAGCCGGCCTTGGGGGGTGAGGGGGTCGCGAGCTGGGAGGCGGAGCACGGCGTCGTGCTTCCGGAGCCGTACCGGACCTTCGTCGCGGAGATCAGCAACGGCTGCGGCCTCGGACCGGCTGAGGACGGCGGCCTGCAGCCGCTCGGCTGGCTGCCCGACGGCTGGCCGGACCTCGGCGAGCGGCGGCCGGGGGAGCCGTTCCCGCTGGAGGAGGCGTGGCTGTGGGAGGACGACGAGGACGTCGACCCGGACGACCCCCGGATCGACGCGGTCTTCCTGCACGGGTCGGTGGTGCTCGGCTCGGACGACGGGCAGTCGTTCTGGCTGCTGGTGACGACGGGGCCCCGGCGGGGCGAGGTCTGGATGGTGTCCGACGTCGCCGCCCTCCCGGTGCCCGGGCCGGAGGCGTGGGGCTTCGCGGAGTGGGTGCGGAACTGGCCCTCGGACGAGGAGTGGCAGGTCTGAGGTGATCTTCAGCGCCGGATGACGGTGGTGCCGCCGTCCAGGTCGACGCCCGTCCGGGGCGGGGCGCCGTCGTGATCGTCGTCGCGCAGGACGAGTCGGGCCTGGCGCTGCTCGATCTGGACGCGCTTGTTGGCGTTGAAGAAGGCGTGCAACTCCTCGGTCGCGGTGGCGCCGAGGCCAGCGCGAAGGGCACGATCACCAGGATCGCCATGAAAAGCAGACCCGCCATCATCACCATGCCGACCCAAGTGCGCGGGTGGCCGATCCGTTCCTGGTCTGGCGTCAATTCAGGTGTGGCGAAAGGGTACTCGATGCTTTGGTGGTGCGCATGAGCGATGAGAGTGCGGCGCCCGCGCGGTTCAAGGACCTGGCACTGGATGCGACCGATCACCAGGGGTTGGCCGACTGGTGGTGTGCGGCGATCGGATATGTGCGCAGGCAGTCGATCGATGGAGTGGAGCTGCCGGACGGGTGGGGGGTTCCGATCGTCGATCCGGCCGGGAACGGTCCGTTGATCTGGATCAATCCGGTGTCGGAGCGGAAGACGGTCAAGAACCGGATGCATCTCGATGTGTGGGGCGATGCGGGCCGGCTGGCGGCCCTGGGGGCAGCGGTGCTCCGGGCGCCCGACGACGAGATCCGGTGGCATGTGCTGGCGGACCCCGAGGGGAACGAGTTCTGCGTGTTCGCCCCGCAGGGCGAGGCCGACTGATGGCGTGGGAAGTCGGATGGGCCGACTTCCTGGGCGGCGGGGTGTCGTTCTGGCCGATGGCGGCTCCGATTCCCGGACGGTGGTCACAACACGACGGCCTCGTATGGGTGACGTGCGCGCTTTAGCCGTGCACGGTACCCGGGAGAGTTGGGACCCGAGCGCCCCGCTGAGCCGCGCCCAGTTCGAGCCTGAGTCGTTCGCGACGTACAAGCCGTACGGTGACATCAAGTTCGAGGACATGCCGGACGCTTCCAACGACCCGCACCTCAGCAAGCCGCACTCGGTCAAGCTGCCGCAGCGTTCCGGCTATCACGTGATCCTCGGCGTGTGGGAGGTGGCCGACACGGGTCACGCCTTCTACCAGGTGATCGACGTGAACTTCACCCGGTAAAGATCGCAGACAGGGGCGGCGGAGGAGGAGGCAGAAATGGCAGGATCCTGGCGTGGATGCGTTCAGGATCGAGGACTACCAGCCCCAATGGCTCAACGGGCTTTCCGCCGTCGTGGCATCCCAGGGCCAACGGTTGCGAACGCTCATCGGGCGGTCGCTGACGCGGGCCTGGTTGGTCTGGGACGTCCGAGACGATGAATGGTTCGCCGACGGCCCCGTTCTGCTCGATTTCGACGGGGAACAGGTCGAGGTCAACCACTACAAGTTGGACGACCTGGCGATCACCTGGAACACCATTGATCCCCATGGGCCGGCTCGCTGGCCCGGCTTCGACGTGCGGTGGCGGCACGAGGCGCACCCCGAACTGTGGTCCCTCCAAGGGCAGGTGTTGCGGGACCTTGAGCTTCTCGAATGGACGGGGAGCGACCTTGCCCGGGGGACCGTTGCCGTGAGCTTCGTCTTCTCCGAGGCTCGACTGACCGTTTTCAACGCCCTCGATGAGAACGGGCTGGACTTCGGTCCGCCTGACCCGAGGTACTGGCGTCACTCGCTTCGCTGTGGCGCAGTCGCCGGGTTGCCGGGTTGCCGGGTTGCCGGGTTGCCGGGTTGCCGGGTGCTGGTTGCGCACGAAGTCGGATGGGTCGACTTCCTGCGCGGGGCGGTGGCGAAGGTAGCTAACCTGGGCCCCACCGGACACGGAAGGGCGGGAGCTGTTCTCCACCGTTTCGCTGTCTCACGAGACATCGCCAGCGCCGCTTCGGGGACTTCACCGCAACGAAACGGCCCGGCGTCGAAGATCAGGTGGAACCCGTGCGTGAGACACCCAAGTACGATTCGAGCGCCTGCTTGATCACCTCGTAGGGGGAGCATCCTGCGCGGAGGGCGTGAGCATGGAGCCATACCTCCAGCTGTTCCGGCAAGTACTTGGCGCGGTTGTCGAGACTGACACACCGTTGGCTTCTCGGCACCCGGGCGGTGGGGTGTTGAGCCAAACCCCACCTTGGAGTGAAGTCGGGTGGGGAACTCCCGTGGTTTCGAAGGAGGTTCGGTGTCGGCGGCGGTTCGGGCGGATGGTTCGGACGGCGGCGTCGGCAGGCGGCGGCTGGGAAATTCGCTTTCGGCCGCCGGAGTGCGGTGATAGACAGCCGTAGTGCAGAAGAATCTTGAACTCCCTGACCTGCTGCGACTGATCGACGAGCGGGCGACGGCCTTCCGGGCCGCGATCGCCGCCGCGCCCAGCCTGGACGTGCAGGTGCCGACCTGTCCCGAGTGGACGCTGTTCGACCTGGCGCGGCACCTGGGCTCGGGCCGCCCGTTCTGGGCCGCCGTCGTCGAGGCCGGTCCGGCCGACGCCCCGCCGGCCGAGGCCGTGGCGGCGCGCGCCGAGGCGCAGGCGCCCCGGGAGCGCGAGGCGTTGGTGGCCTGGCTGGCCGCGTCGACGCAGGAGCTGCTGGACACCCTGCGGGAGGTCGGCCCGGACGCCGAGTGCTGGACGTGGTGGGGCGCCTCGCAGTCGCCGCGGACCAGCGGTGCCGTCGCCCGGCACCAGCTTCAGGAGATCGCGATGCACACCTATGACGCCCAGCTCACCGTGGGCGCCGCGCAGCCGCTGCCGGCGGAGGTGGCGCTGGACGGCGTCGAGGACTTCCTGTTCACCTGCTGCGCGTGGTCGGGCGTCTGGCCGCACGAGCCGGCCGTCGTCGACTACCACGCCACCGAGGGCCGCTCCTGGCGCTTCACGGTCGAGGCGGACGGCGCCCGCGCCGTCCGCCTCCCGGCTGCCGGCGAGGGCGAGGCCCAGGCCCCGGCCGACGCCTCCGCCCGGGGCACGGCCGGTGAGCTGGTCCTGTGGTTCTACGGACGCGCACCGCTGGACTCGGTGAAGATCGACGGCGACCGGGTCATCTTCGAGCGGCTCTTCGCCTGGGACCCGAACGCGTAAGGCGTGGTCGACGACGCGGTCACCCGTTCGCTGAGACAGTCTCAAACCGTAGGGAGAAGATCCATGGATGAGAACGAAGCCCAGCGGGTGGCCAATACGCTCCGCCGTCTGGGCATCCGGGGAATCGTCTCCCCCGAAGACCCGGACGAGCCGGACGGGCAATGGCGGGTGTACGACAGTACCGACGTCGTCACCCGGCGGGACATCACCGACGAAGCACTGGCGATGATCAAGGGCAGGTCCCGTGGCATCGGTCCGGCGCGAGGATTCGTCGTCCCCAGCCCTCGCTGAACAACACTCCGAAGATGCCCCGTCCGGGTTCGCCCGGGCGGGGCTAACCTCTGTGTGCAGCGATGCCGTGACCTTCTGGAGGGCGCGCGGGCGGCCGATGGCGTACCCGCTCGGTGTGCGGCGGGATTCGGCTTTGTCCGGCGGCCCCCCGCGCGATTTGGCGCGAGGGGCCGCCGGGGGCCCCAACCCCCGTCGGATTGGCCCCAAGAACAAGGCACACGTGTTTTCTCCTGACCCCGGAGCGGACATGACCAAACTTCCCCCCCCCACCCC
>NZ_JBHTTU010000003.1:263322-297908 GCF_042794375.1 Kitasatospora sp. NPDC056531
TTTTTCGGGGGTGGGCGCGGGTGTCAGGGGTTTCCCCTTTTGGGGGTTCGGGGGCTTCCTTTTGTTTCGGCTTCCCCTGCGCGTGGGGGGCCAGGGTTCCCCGCCGGGGTGTGGTCAAGCGTGGTGGTCGAACTCGCTGGATCCGAGCTCCGGGCAGGAGGCGGCTCTTCGGTCGCACTGCGGCGCGGGCCGCGTACAACTGGGCGGTGTCGTGGGTCGGGGCGTCGTGGCAGCGGAAGGCCGAGGAGTCCTACGGAGTTCCCGAGGCCGAGTTGACGCCGTGGCGGCCGTGGTCGTTGTCCGCGTTGCGGAAGGTGTTCAACCAGGCCAAGAAGGCCGACCCGAGGTTCGCCGGCTGGTGGGAGGAGAACTCCAAGGAGGCGTACAACACCGGGTTGGTGAACGCGGCGGCCGCGCTCGACAACTATGCCAAGTCCAAGCGTGGCCAGCGTAAAGGCAAGCGCGTGGGGATGCCGCGCCGGAAGTCCAAGCACACGGCGCGGCCGGCGTGCCGGTTCACCACCGGCACCATCCGCGTCGAGGCGGACCGCCGCCATGTGACGCTTCCGCGCCTCGGAACGATCCGCACCCATGAGTCCACCCGAAAACTGGAACGCCGCATCTCCAACGGGACGGCTCGCATCCTGTCCGCGACGGTGCGGCATGACCGGGGACGCTGGTTCGTCTCGTTCCAGGTCGAGGTCAGGAAGGCCGAACGCGCCGTCTCATGTCCGGATGTGGCGGTGGGTGTGGACCTGGGCGTGAAGTGTCTGGCGGTGATGGCGGACAGCACCGGCGGGGTCCGGTACGTACCGAACCCGGCCCACTATGACAGCGCGCTCAGAAGGCTCAAGCGCCTCTCCCGTCGGGTCTCGCGCCGCCAGGGCCCGGATCGGCGCACCGGGCGGAAGCCGTCGAAGCGGTGGCTGATCGCCAACGCCGAGCGCAACCGTGTGCACCACCGGGTGGCGAACCTGCGCACCGACGCCCTGCACAAGCTCACCACGGGCATCACGGGCGAGTACGCTCCGTCGTCGTCGAAGACCTCAACGTGGCCGGGATGCTCCGCAACGGCCGACTGGCCCGGAAGATTCAGGATGCAGGGTTCGGCGAGATCCGCCGACAGATCACCTACAAGACCGGATGGGCCGGCGGCACGATCATCGTCGCGGACCGCTGGTACCCGTCCAGCAAGACCTGCTCGAACTGCAAGACAGTGAAAGCCAAGCTGCCACTGCACGTCCGAGTGTTCACTTGCGATGCCTGCGGCCTGGTCATCGACCGGGATGAGAACGCGGCCCGCAACCTCGCCGACCTCGCGGTGGCCCGCACCACGGGTACCGGAGTGGCCGGAGACCCGGACGCGCAAGCGTCGAAACCGCGTGGAGCCGACCGGAAGACCCGCGCCACCCGTACCCGCCGCACGGCGGGTGCGGGGCGGGCGGGTGGCACAACCCTCCCCCGCCGGCGGGACGAGGAGGAAGCGCGAGACCGTACTCAGGACACCGAAGCGCAACACGCGCTCTGGCGACACCGTGACGGACCTTCCGGGCCGTAATGCCCGGATTGCTGATATCCGACTACGGAATCAACAACGGCTGCGGCACGATGGGACCCGTGGCAGAGCGGAGATACGAGTACGCACCGGCGGGGACGCTGCCGGGGCTGTTGCAGCGCGGTCGGGGGCTGGGTGCGCTGCTGGCGGCGGAGGATCCGTCGTCGGCCGCCGACCTTGTGTACGGGTGCATTCGCTGGGAGTGGCGTTGGGACTCGACACTCGACGACCGGGACGTCTATCTCGCCCGGCTGATCCGTGACCTGGAGTTGCCGCTCGGGCCGGTGATCGAGATGTTGGCCGGGGACGAGGGTGTCCGTGAGCGAGCCACCAAGGTGCTGGAGCTGCTGGCGCTCGCCGGCTCGGTAGAAGCTCGGGATGCCTTGCCGCCGGAGGCCGAGGAGGAGGACGAGGACTGGGGGGACCCCCCGAGGAGTCAGCCCGATCCGATGGCCGAGTTGGCGAGCAGCGCGCTGCTGGAGCTGCTGGCCGACCCCGCCGAACCGGAGAACCGTAAGGTCGGCGCGCTGAACGTGCTCTACGACCGGGATCCGGAGCCCGGGCTCGTCCCGCTCGTCCCCTCGCTCGGCACCGCCGATGGCGAGTACCCGCTGTCGATGCTGCCCCTTGCCGTGTGGAAGCTCGGCGCCCTCGCCGTGTCGGCCGCCCGCGACTGGGCTGCCTCCGACACCCGCTGGCTGGCCGTGCAGGGCCTCGTCACGCTGTCCGCGCACGGTGAGGAACAGGACATCCCGACACTGATCGCCGCGCTGGAGCGGGACTGGGTGGAGCGGACCTGGTGTGGGCCGGACATGCTCGCGCGCGGGCTCGCACGGTTCGGGTCGAAGACGGCCGACGCGATCTCCCTGCTGCGCCGTTTCTGGCTGTGGACGCCGCACTCGTACGAGCGCCATGTCTACCTGGAGGCGCTCGCGGCGATGGGGGCGGCCGGGATGGCCGAGGCGTACACCGAGTCGCTCTGGGACTGCCAGTCCGAAGCCCGTCGGCTCGGCGTCGCCCACGCCCCCGACCGCCCTCACGTGCGCGAGCGCCTGGCCCGTCTCCGGGACGATCCGATAGAGGACCCCGAGATCAGAAGAGCCGCTGCAGCGCGACTCGCCGGGCTGGCCTAGGCGCCCTTGCGGCCACGCGGGGAAGGCGTTCGAAGGGGGCTAGAGTAGACGCGTGAACGTGTGAGTGATGGTCCGGACCCCGAGAGGTGTTCCGGACCACATCCATTTCCAGGGGTAACCCCTGTGACCTGCACGTTCGCCGGCCCACCAGACCAGCACAAGCCTCCGGAGGCCCCGCCTTGAGCGACCAGCCGTTCGCGCATCTGCACGTCCACACCGAGTACTCGATGCTGGACGGTGCCGCCCGGCTGAAGCAGATGTTCAAGGAGGTCGAGCGGCTGGGCCAGACCCATGTCGCGATGACCGACCACGGCAACATGTACGGCGCCGCCGAGTTCCACCGGCAGGCCACCGACGCGGGGATCACCCCCGTGATCGGCATCGAGGCGTACGTCGCCCCGGAGTCCCGCTCGAACACCAAGCGCATCCTGTGGGGCCAGCCGCACCAGAAGCGGGACGACGTCTCCGCGTCCGGCGCGTACACCCACAAGACCATCTGGGCCCGGAACAAGGAGGGCCTGCACAACCTCTTCAAGCTGACCTCGCGCTCCTACGCCGAGGGCTGGCTGGTGAAGTGGCCCCGGATGGACAAGGAGCTGATCTCCGAGCTGTCCGGCGGCCTGATGGCGACCACCGGCTGCCCGTCCGGTGAGGTGCAGACCCGCCTGCGGCTCGGCCAGTTCGACGAGGCCGTCAAGTCCGCCGCCGACTACCAGGACATCTTCGGCAAGGAGAACTACTTCCTGGAGCTGATGGACCACGGCCTCGACATCGAGAAGCGGGTCCGCGACGGGCTGCTGGAGATCAGCAAGAAGCTGAACATCCCCCCGGTCGTCACCAACGACTCGCACTACACGACCGAGGCCGACGCCGGCGCCCACGACCTGCTCCTCTGCGTCCAGACCGGCAAGAACCTCTCCGACCCGGACCGCTTCCGCTTCGACGGCACCGGCTACTACATCAAGTCCGCCGCCGAGATGTACGCGCTGGACTCCTCGGACGCCTGGCAGGAGGGCTGCCGCAACAGCCAGCTGCTGGTCGCCTCCCGGGTCGACACCGAGGGCATGTTCAAGTTCAAGAACCTGATGCCCCGCTTCCCGATCCCGGAGGGCTTCGAGTCCGAGGCGGACTTCTTCAAGTCCAAGGTCTGGGAGGGCATGGACTGGCGCTTCCCGGGCGGGTACGACGAGGAGCACAAGAAGCTCGCCGAGTACGAGATGGACACCATCATCCAGATGGGGTTCCCGGCGTACTTCCTCGTGGTCGCCGACTTCATCATGTGGGCCAAGAGCCAGGGCATCGCGGTGGGCCCCGGCCGTGGTTCGGCGGCCGGTTCGCTGGTCGCGTACGCGATGGGCATCACTGACCTCGACCCCATCCCGCACGGCCTGATCTTCGAGCGCTTCCTCAACCCCGAGCGCATCTCCATGCCCGATGTCGACATCGACTTCGACGAGCGCCGGCGCGGTGACGTGATCCGCTACGTGACGGAGAAGTGGGGATCCGACAAGGTCGCCATGATCGTCACGTACGGCACCATCAAGGCGAAGGCCGCCATCAAGGACTCCTCCCGAGTCCTCGGCTACCCGTACGCGATGGGCGACCGGATCACCAAGGCGATGCCGCCGGACGTCATGGGCAAGGGCATCCCGCTGTCCGGCATCACCGACAACTCCCACCCGCGATACGGCGAGGCGGGCGAGATCCGCGGGCTGTACGAGACCGACCCGGACGTGAAGAAGGTCATCGACACCGCGCGCGGCATCGAGGGCCTGATCCGCCAGCCCGGTGTGCACGCGGCCGGCGTCATCATGTCCGCCGAGCCGCTGACCGACCACATCCCGGTGTGGACCCGGCACACCGACGGCGTCACCATCACGCAGTTCGACTACCCGACTTGTGAGGGCCTCGGCCTTCTCAAGATGGACTTCCTCGGCCTGCGCAACCTGACGATCATGGACGACGCCGTCAAGGCGATCGAGAAGAACAAGGGCGAGAAGATCGAGCTGCTCAAGCTGCCGCTCGACGACAAGCCGACCTACGAACTCCTCGCCCGCGGCGACACGCTCGGCGTCTTCCAGCTCGACGGCGGGCCCATGCGCTCGCTGCTGCGCCTGATGAAGCCCGACAACTTCGAAGACATTTCGGCCGTGCTGGCGCTGTACCGCCCCGGCCCGATGGGCGTCAACTCCCACACCAACTACGCGCTGCGTAAGAACGGGCAGCAGGAGATCACCCCGATCCACCCGGAGCTGGAGAAGCCCCTGGAGGAGGTGCTCCGGCCGACGTACGGCCTGATCGTCTACCAGGAGCAGGTGCAGAAGGCCGCGCAGATCCTCGCCGGCTACTCGCTCGGCCAGGCGGACCTGCTGCGCCGGGCCATGGGCAAGAAGAAGAAGGAGATCCTGGAGGCGGAGTTCGTCCCCTTCCAGAAGGGCTGCCGCGAGCGCGGCTACTCCGACGCGGCCATCCAGGCGGTGTGGGACGTCCTCGTCCCCTTCTCCGGCTACGCGTTCAACAAAGCGCACACCGCCGGGTACGGGCTGGTCTCGTACTGGACGGCCTACCTCAAGGCCAACTACCCGGCCGAGTACATGTCCGGCCTGCTCACCTCCGTCAAGGACGACAAGGACAAGTCGGCGGTCTACCTCAACGAGTGCCGCAAGATGGGCATCAACGTCCTGCCGCCGGACGTCAACGAGTCGGACTCGGACTTCACCCCGCACGGTGACGACACCGTCCGCTTCGGCCTCACCGCCATCCGCAACGTCGGCGGGCCGGTGGTCGACTCGATGATCCGGACCAGGAAGACCAAGGGCAAGTTCAGCTCCTTCCCCGACTTCCTGGACAAGGTGGAGTCGGTGGTCTGCAACAAGCGCACCGTCGAATCGCTGATCAAGGCGGGTGCCTTCGACTCGCTCGGGCACACCCGCAAGGGCCTGAGCGCCCAGTTCGAGCCGATGATCGACAACGTGGTCGGCGTGAAGCGCAAGGAGGCCGAGGGCCAGTTCGACCTCTTCGGCGGCGACGCGACCACGGACGAGCCGAGCTTCGGGCTGGACGTCGTGTTCTCCGAGGAGGAGTGGGAGAAGTCCTTCCTGCTCACCCAGGAGCGGGAGATGCTCGGCCTGTACGTCTCCTCGCACCCGCTGCACGGCATCGAGCACGTGCTCGCCGACAAGGCGGACTGCGCGGTCGCGGACCTCGCGGAGCGGCCGGACGGGACGATCGTCACCATCGGCGGCATCATCTCGGGCCTGCAGCGGAAGATGACCAAGCAGGGCAACGCCTGGGCGATCGCCACCGTCGAGGACCTGGCGGGCTCGATCGACTGCATGTTCTTCCCGGCGAGCTACCAGCTGGTCTCCTCCCAACTGGTCGAGGACGCCGTGGTGTTCGTCCGCGGCAAGCTGGACAAGCGGGAGGACGTGCCGCGGCTGATGGGCATGGAGCTCTCCGTCCCGGACCTGTCGAACGCCCACGCGGAGGCGCCGATCACCATCAACATCCCGAGCGGGAAGGTCACCCCGCCGCTGGTGGCCCGGCTCGGCGAGGTGCTCGGCAGCCACCGGGGCACCACCGAGGTGCGGGTGCGGCTGGAGAGCCGTAACAAGACGACGGTGCTGCGGCTGGACCGACACCGGGTGAAGTCGGACCCGGCGCTGTTCGGGGACCTGAAGCAGCTGCTCGGGCCGAGCTGCCTGGCGGTCTAGCACGGGATCGGGGCCCGGGGTGCTCACGTGGTCGAGCGCTCCGGGCCCCTCGCGTACCCGGAAAGCCTGAGGGCGTGTCTGACAATTCCCGCCGGGCGCGCGACGCCGGGGCACGCACCTCGCTGCGTTGTCGTCAGTCGCCGATGCTCCGCATGGACTCCTTCCTCCGCCTTGCGATGCACGCACCCCAACGCCGCGCGCTGATCCGACGCGAATTGTCAGACACGCCCTACGACCCGCTGCCCAGCCCCGGCGGCACCGCCGTGTGCAGCGCCGAGACGAAGGCCGAGATGGCCGGGTGGGAGCCCGCACCCGCCCGGAACGCGGCCCGGGTGCGGCGGTACATCGGCAGGCGGGTGAGGACGACCCCCGGCGGCTGCTGGGCCGTGCCCAGGTGGGGGACCAGGGCGACGCCCTGGCCGGCGGCCACGAGCGCCAGCACCGTGGTGAAGTCGTCGATCTGGTGCCGGATCCGGGGCGCGAAGCCAGCCGCCTCGCAGGCGCGGACGGCCATGGTGTGGCACAGCGTGCCCGGCGGGGACATGATCCAGGGCGCGCCGCGCTGCTCGGCGACCGTGGCCGGGGTGCGGGCGGCCAGGTACATCGGCTCGGTGAAGACCGGACGGGTGACCGCGAGGCCCGGCTCCGGGTCGGTCGGGACGAGGTCGTACTCGTGGACCAGCGCGACGTCCAGCTCGCCCGCGCGCAGGGCCGCGCCGACGGCCGCCGGGTCGACCTCGGTGACCATCGGCTCCAGCCCCGGGTGCCAGGAGGCCAGCTCGGCGAGCACCGCGGGGATGACGGCGCGGGCCGCCGAGGGGTAGGTGCCGATCCGCAGCGGGCCGGCCAGTCCCCGCTTGGCGTGGGCGAGTTCGGCGCCCGCCTGCTCCAGCAGGGCGAGTACGGACTCGGCGTGGCGGACCAGGTTGCGGCCGGCCGGGGTGAGGGTGACCCGCCGCCCGGTGCGCTCCAGCAGCGGGACACCCGCCTCCTTCTCCAGCACGGACAGCTGCTGGGACACCGCCGAAGGGCTGAAGGACAGCGCCTCGGCGACGGCGGCGATGGTGCCGAGGTGGGCGAGTTCGCGCAGCAGGCGCAGGCGTCGGACATCGAGCATCGGCTCAGCTTACGAGAAGCGTCAGAAATGTGAACTGGACCTGCGCTATCTGCGGCCGCAGGATCGTCGGTATGGAACTCAAGGGCATCTACGTCCCCCTGGTCACCCCCTTCGCCGCCGACGGTTCGGTCGCCCTCGACGCGCTGGAGAAGCTCGCGTACGAGGTCCTGGACGCCGGGGCGGCCGGGCTGGCCGCGCTCGGCACCACCGGCGAGCCCGCCGCGCTGACCGCCGAGGAGCGGGACGCGGTGGTGGACGTCGCCGCGGCCGCCTGCGCGGCGCGCGGGGCGCAGCTGATCGTCGGCGCCTCCGGCGGCGACACCCGGGCCGTCGGCGAGGCGCTGGCCGCGCTCGCCGCGCGGGTGCCGCGGGCGGCGGCGCTGGTGACCACGCCGTCCTTCGTCCGGGCGGGCGAGGCCGGGACGCTCGCGCACTTCCGGGCGCTGGCCGCGAGCAGCCCGCTGCCGCTGGTCGTCTACCACATCCCGTACCGCACCGGGCAGCAGCTCTCCACCGCCGCGCTGCGCGAACTGGCCGCGATCGGGGGCGTGGTGGGCGTCAAGTACGCGACCGGTGGGCTGGACCAGACGGCCGCCGAACTGCTCGCCGACACCCCCGAGGGCTTCGCGTTCCTCACCGGGGAGGACGCCTTCCTGGCGCCGATGCTGGCGATCGGCGCGGCCGGCGGCATCCTCGCCTCCGCGCACCTGGCGACCGCCCGCTTCGTCGAGCTGCACGAGGCCTGGCGGGCCGGGGACGTCGAGCGGGCCCGGGCGCTCGGGCACCGGCTGACCGCTCTGGCACTGTCCGCGTTCACCGCGCCCAACCCGACGGTGACCAAGGGCGTGCTGCACGCCCAGGGCCGGATCCCGACCCCGGACGTCCGGCTGCCGTTGCTGCCGGCGGGCGGGGCGGACGTCGCGGCCGCGCTTGAGCTGGCGAATGGTCTGGACCAGTAGACGGCTGTCCGGGCCGCCTCTCACACCGTGGCCCCTCTCATACCGTGAAATGGCAGGTCGTACGACGCCCGTGACAAGGCATGATGGGCAGAGTGCGGCTGTAGACAGCACCATTCAGAGGAGTAGTCGGAATGAAGATCGGCATTGTCGGGGCCACCGGCCAGGTCGGCGGCGTGGTCCGCGAGATCTTGGCGGAGCGCAACTTTCCGGTGGAGCAGCTGCGGCTGTTCGCCTCGGCGCGGTCGGCCGGGCGCACGCTGCCCTGGCAGGGCACCGAGGTCACCGTCGAGGACGCGGCTACGGCCGACTACACCGGCCTGGACATCGTGATCTTCTCGGCCGGCGGCTCCACCTCCAAGGCCCTGGCCCCCAAGGTGGCCGCGGCCGGTGCCGTCGTCATCGACAACTCCTCCGCCTGGCGCCGTGACCCCGAGGTCCCGCTGGTCGTCTCCGAGGTCAACCCCGAGGCCGTCGCCGACCGCCCCAAGGGCATCATCGCCAACCCGAACTGCACCACCATGGCCGCCATGCCCGTGCTGCGCCCGCTGCACGAGGAGGCCGGGCTCGCCGCCCTCGTCGTCTCCACGTACCAGGCCGTCTCCGGCAGCGGCGTGGCCGGCGTCGCCGAGCTGCAGGACCAGGCCGCCAAGGTCGTGGACGGCGCCGCCGCGCTCGCTCACGACGGCGGCGCCGTCGAGTTCCCCGAGCCGAAGGTCTACCGGCGGCCGATCGCCTTCAACGTGGTGCCGCTGGCCGGCTCCATCGTGGCGGACGGCTCCAACGAGACCGACGAGGAGCAGAAGCTCCGCCACGAGAGCCGCAAGATCCTCGGCATCCCCGCGCTGAAGGTCTCCGGCACCTGTGTGCGCGTGCCGGTCTTCTCCGGCCACTCGCTGCAGATCAACGCCCGCTTCGAGCGCCCGATCAGCACCGAGCGCGCCGTCGAGCTGCTCACCGGCGCCCCCGGCGTCGAGCTGTCCGAGATCCCCACCCCGCTGCAGGCGGCCGGCCAGGACCCGAGCTACGTCGGCCGCATCCGGGTGGACGAGACCGTGGAGAACGGCCTGTCGCTGTTCGTCTCCAACGACAACCTGCGCAAGGGCGCCGCGCTCAACGCCGTCCAGCTGGCCGAGCTGGTCGCCGCGGAGCTCAAGGGCTGACACCCGGCCGAGCCCGAGGGTCGACCGGATCAACCGTCCGTGACGTTTGGCGGGCCCCGTCGTTGAACGGGGCCCGCCTTCGTGTTTCTTTGCGACTCATTGGGGCGGCTGTTGCGGGACCGGGACATCTGCCGAGGTTCGGGGCGCGGACCAAGGGGAAAAGGTGACCCAACGATCGGGCGGTCACGGGGGCCCCTCACCCCACCACGCGCGGACGACGGGCGGACCGCCCACCCTGACTGACCTTCGAGGGCGAGCGGAAAGAGGTGCGCAGATGGACCGCTGTGTCGTCCTGGTGGACGCCGGATACCTGCTGGGCGCCGCCGCCAGCCTGCTCGCCGGTGACCCGTCCCGCTCGAAGGTCGCCGTGAACCACACCGCGCTGATCAGCGCCCTGCGCGAGCGCGCCGAGGCCGAGACCGGGCTGCCCCTGCTGCGGATCTACTGGTTCGACGCGGCCCCGGACCGCCGCCCGATGCCCGAGCACCGGCGGCTGCGCGTCCTGCCCCGGGTCACCGTACGGCTGGGCGCCCTCACCCGGGCCGAGGGGCGCTGGGTGCAGAAGGGCGTCGACGCCGCGATGCACGCCGAACTCTCCGAACTCGCCCGCAACCGGGCCTGCGCGGACGTCGTACTGATCACCGGCGACGGGGACCTGCTGCCCGGGATGATGACCGCCAAGGAGCACGGGGTGGCCGTGCACCTGTGGGCGCTGCAGGCCGCCGACGGGGACTTCAACCAGTCCGAGGACCTGGTCGGCGAGGCCGACGAGCGGCGGGTGCTGGACCGCGAGTGGATCGAGGGGTCCTTCTCGCTGCGGGACAGCTCCAGCGTGTTCCCCGCGCCCGGGGCCGGCGGCGCCCGGCAGGAGATCGCCAAGATCCTGGCCGCCCCGCCCGCCTCGCTGCCGACCGTGGTGCCGCCGGGCGCCCGGCCCGCCGCCGCAGCCCCGGAGCCCGAGGCACCCGCCGCGGACGGGGGGTCGCAGCCCGCCGCGGCACTGCGGGTGGTGCCCACCCCCAAGGACCTCGCCGGACGGGTCTCCGCCGTCGCGCCGACCACCCCGGCGGCCAACGGGCACGCCAACAGCACCGCCAACGGACACGCCAACGGACACGCCAACGGCACCGCCGCCGGGCACGCGGCGGGCGGGCCGGTGCTGCGGTGGTCCTCCGACCGGGGCTGGGTGGACCGGCCCGCACCGGAGCCGTCCGTCACCGCCGGGGACAACCTGCCGACCCTGGCCCAGCTGACCACCGCCGAGCAGCGCTGGGCCGACCGGGAGGAGGACATCACCTCGATCGGCGGCGACGCCCACGAAGTCGGGCAGGTCTTCGCCCGGCGCTGGAGCGACCGGCTCGGCGACCTCGAACGGCTCACCCTGCTCTGGCCCGACTACCCGCGCATCCCGCACCGGGTCGACGGCGAGCTGCTGCGCTACGCCGCCCGCTTCGGGCTGCTCGCGCACAAGGACGACCAGATCGACGAACACGACCGCTACGCCATCCGGGCGGGCTTCTGGAAGGAGCTCGCGGCCCGGGTGCCCGGCGGCTCCATGGTCGTGGACGACTGATGGCGGTGCGAGACCGAGCCGAACCGGTGGTTTCCGGCGATCAGGCCCCCTCGTCCGGTTCGCCCGTGTGAGCGCGTAGAGTCTCCGGTCGTGAAAGAGACGGCCGGGCGAGCACCCCAGGACACCTCGCCGTGCGTCGCCGTACGCGACCTGGTCCGCACCTACCGCACCGGGCGCGGCGGCGCCGCCGCCGAGGTCCGGGCCAACGACGGGATCAGCCTGACCGTCCGGCAGGGCGAGGTCTTCGGGCTGCTCGGACCGAACGGGGCCGGGAAGTCCACGCTGGTGCGCCAGCTCACCGGGCTGCTGCGCCCGGACTCCGGATCGGTCGAACTGCTCGGCCACGACATCGTGCGGCACCCCGAGCGGGCGGCGCGGCTGCTCGGCTACCTCGGGCAGGAGTCCACCGCGCTGGACGAGCTGACCGTGGTGCTGGCCGCCGAGACCACCGGGCGGCTGCGCGGGCTCGGCCGGGCGCAGGCCCGCGCCGAGACGGCGGAGGTGCTCACCGAACTCGGGCTGGAGCCGATCGCCTCGCGGCCGCTGGCCAAGCTCTCCGGCGGGCAGCGCAGGCTCGCCTGCTTCGCGGCCACCCTGGTGGGGGAGCGGCCGCTGCTCGTGTTGGACGAGCCGACCACGGGCATGGACCCGGTCGCCCGGCGGGCCGTGTGGTCGGCCGTGGACCGGCGCCGCGCCGAGCGCGGGACGACGGTGCTGCTGGTCACCCACAACGTGATCGAGGCGGAGACCGTGCTCGACCGGGTCGCCGTGGTCGACGAGGGCCGGGTGATCGCCTGCGACACGCCCGGCGGGCTCAAGGCGCTGGTGGACGGCGACGTCCGGCTCGACCTGGTCTGGCGGGACGAGGCGCCGCTCGGCGTCCCCGCCGTCGCCGCGCTGGCCGAACGGGCCGAGCGCACCGGGCGCCGCTGGACCGTCCGCACCACCCCCGAGCAGGCCCGCGAGCTGGTCGCCGCCGTCACCACCGGCCCGGCCTTCGCGGCGCTCGACGACTTCACCCTCGCCACCCCGAGCCTTGAGGACGCCTACCTCAAGCTGGGCGGCCGCCACGGAGGACTCGCCAAGTGACGCTGCTCTCGGTGCCCCCGCGGACCGACCGGTCGACGGCCGGTCCCGCCCCGCTCGCCCCCGCCGCCCGGCTGCTGCCCTCGCTCGCCGCGGTGTACCGGGCGCAGCTCGCCCGGGCCAAGGTGGCGCGGATCCCGCTGCTGTTCGTGGCGACCTTCCAGTCCGTCGGCATCCTGGTGATGATGCGGGGCGTCGTGGAGGCCGGGCAGACCTCGGCGGCGCGGTCGGTGGTCGCCGGGTCGAGCGTGCTGGTGGTGGCGTTCGTCGCGCTCAACCTGCTCGCCCAGTACTTCGGGAAGCTGCGGGCCACCGGGGGCCTGGACCACTACGGGACGCTGCCGGTGCCAGCCGCCTCGGTGGTGCTCGGCGCGGCCGGCGCGTACGCCTCGTTCACCCTGCCGGGGACGCTGGTCACCGCGGGCATCGGCGCGGTGATGTTCGGGCTGCCGCTCGGGCAGCTGTGGGTGCTGCTGGCGGTCGTGCCGCTGGCCGGGGCCGCGCTGTCCGGCCTGGGCGCGGCCTGCGGGCTGCTGGCGCCGCGCCAGGAGATCGCGACGATGCTGGGGCAGCTCGGCATGTCGGCGGCCCTGCTGCTGGGCGTGCTGCCGGTGGACCACCTGCCGCAGCCGGTGCTGTGGCTGCGGGACCTGCTGCCCTCGACGTACGGGGTGGAGGCCTTCGCCCGGACCTTCGCGCCGGACCCGGACTGGGCGGTGGTCGCGGCGGACCTGGGGGTCTGCGCGGCGGTCGGCGTGGTGTCGTTGGCGCTGGCCACCTGGGCGTACCGGCGGGCGGTCGCGCGGTAGGGCCTGTCGCCGATGCCCGGGCGGTGGGGCCGTTCGGGCGGCCGTCGTGAAACGATGGGGCCTGTGACCGTACCGAACACACCTCCGGATCCCGCCCACGCCGACGTGGAGGCGGAGCCGGGTGCCGTGCCCGACCCGTTCGCGCCGCCGCCGGTCTCGGACGAGGAGCCGCCCCCGGGTATGCCGGAGGCCCCGCCCGTGGTGGAGCACCCGCTGCTGGCGGAGCTGCGGATCGGGGCGGGCGTCGTGGTCGCCTGCCTGATGGTCGGACTGGTGATGGCCGGGCTGTGGGTCTGGCTGGCGCCGAAGGTGCCGCTGCTGGTGGACGGCGACCGGATCCTCTACGCGGACCCCGAGGGCGAGCAGCGGGCGGGCGCCGACGCGGTGTTCGTGCTGATCGGGCTGGGCGCCGGGATCGTGACGGCGCTCGGGGCCTTCCTGGTGACCCGCAAGCGCGGCGGCGGCATCGCGGTCGCACTGGGGCTCGCCATCGGCGGACTGCTCGGGTCGATCGGTGCCTGGCGGATCGGACGCTGGCTCGGGCCCAGCGACAACCTGATCGCGGAGGCCCGGCGGGTCGGCAACGGCGGGCACTTCGACGCGAGCATCGACCTGGGGGCGCTGGGGGCGCTGCTGGTGTGGCCGATGGCGGCGATGGTGGTGCTGCTGGCGCTGTCCGCGGCGTTCGGCAAGCGGGAGGAGGACCCGCCGCCGTACTGGGGGGCTCCGGCGGGGACGTACGGGGCCCCTGAGGCTCCCCCCGCGGCTCCCCCGGCGGCGGTGGCTCCGGCGGACGCGGCTCCGGTGGACGCGGCTCCGGCGGACGCGGCCGCGCGGGAGCGCGGGAAGGGCTGAGGTCCTCTCTGCAGGGCTGAGCTCTCGGGCGAGGCGGAAGGTCGGCGGTCCGGTACGGGCCGGGCCTTTTGCCTCGTGCCGTTTCCCGGGCCCTCAGCGGGCGATGGCGGCCGTGTGGGCCCGGGTGAGGGTGATCAGGTCGGCGGGGGCCAGCTCGACCTCCAGGCCCCGCCTGCCCGCCGAGACGTAGACGGTGGGGTGGCCGAGGGCGCTGGCGTCGACCACCGTGCGCAGCGGGCGCCGCTGGCCGAGCGGGGAGATGCCGCCGAGGACGTAGCCCCTGCTGCGCTCGGCGGCGGCCGGGTCGGCCATGGCGGCGCGCTTGCCGCCGACGGCGGCGGCCAGGGCCTTGAGGTCGAGCTGGCCGGCGACCGGGACCACGCCGACGGTGAGGGTGCCGTCCACGTCGGCGACCAGGGTCTTGTAGACCCGCTCGGGGGCGACGCCCAGGGCCTCGGCGGCCTCGCCGCCGTAGGAGGCGGCGGCCGGGTCGTGCTCGTAGGCGTGGACGGTGAAGGCGACGGCGGCGGTCTCCAGGGCGACGGTGGCCGGGGTGCCCTGGCCGCCCTTCTTGGGCTTCTTGGCCATGCGGGGGTCCTGGGTCAGTTGGGGCTGAAGGACTGGCGGGTGAGGTCGACGGCGGGGAGCGAGGGCAGCCAGCTGAGGACGGCGCTCTCCCGGCGCAGCAGGTCGAGTTCGGTGCGCAGCCGCTGGGCGGTGTCGGGGCAGGCGAGCAGCCGCTGCTTGACCGGGGTCTCGAACACCGAGGCGGCGGCCACCAGGTAGGAGAGCACCTGCGGGTCGTCGGGAAGCTGCGGGCGGCCCATGGTGGTGGCCTCCTTCGCCCCGGCCAGGCGTTTCTGGTAGACCCGGAACGCCCGCTCGACCTCGGAGGCCAGGGCGCCGGAGCCCTCGCCGGACTGCTCCTCGATCGGCTCGATCTCGCCGGTCAGGTACGGACCGGTGACGTCCGCCGAGCGCAGCCAGAACCGGGTGGTGCCGGTGACCAGCAGCTCGTAGCGGCCGTCGGACTGCTTCTGGGCGGAGGAGACGTCGGCGACGCAGCCGACGTGGAACAGCGCCTCCAGCGGGTCGCCGGTGACGGTGCCCAGGCCGTCGAGCGGCCCGGCCGGGCCCTCCTCGGGTCGGACCGGGGCGACCTCGCGGCCGTCCTTGATGGCGAGCACGCCGAAGCGGCGCGGCGCCTCCTCGGGCTGTTCGAGCAGGTCGGCGACGAGACGGCGGTAGCGCTCCTCGAAGACGTTCAGGGGCAGCACGAGGCCCGGGTAGAGCACGGTGTTCAGCGGGAAGAGCGGCAGCCGTTCTGTCACGGCGGACAGCGTAGTTCTTCGGGGCCGGGCCTTGTCGCGCGGTTGACGCCGACGACGGTGTCGGGCCGTTCGAAGCCGTCCACGGTGTCAGCCGCGCTGGAGCAGCCGGGTGGCGCCCGCGACGACGGTGGAGGCGAGCAGCCAGCCGACCACGACCAGGCCGGCGGAGATCCACTGACTGGTCCCGCCGGGGTTCCAGGCGCCCTGGTTGAGGTCGATGATCGGCAGCAGCTGGTTGAGGGTGTAGAGCACCGCGTTCCAGTTCGGCTTCTCGTCGGCCTTGAGCGGGTCCGGTTGGTGGGTGGCGAACCAGATGCTGCCGAGTGCCCAGGCGAGCAGCAGCCACAGGCCGGCGCGGCCGGGGCGGTAGCCGTAGCCGACGGTGACGTCCTGGACCCGGCCCCAGATCCGGGCGGGTAGCGGGAGGGTCTCCTGGCGGCGGCGCTGCTTGGCGTACAGCACCTCGCGGGCGTCGTCGTCGGCGCCGTCGCGGCGCAGGGCGGCGGCGAGCTGCTCGTAGGACTCCGGCTGGAACTCCACCGCGGAGCCCTCCAGCCAGGCGATCCGCTGCCGGACGGTGAACGGGCCGACCGGGCGGAGGTTCTCGTAGACGAAGCCGGTCAGCCGCAGGTGCTTGCCGAGCGGCCAGGCCTCCGAGGTGTCGACCAGGTTGCCGACCCGGGCGCGGGAGAGGGAGACGGTGCCGGTGGGCCGGATCTTGCAGGTGAAGCGGAGCTCGGGGGTGTGGATGCGGCGCAGTGAGACCTCGTCGTCACCCTCCAGATGGAATTCTCCGGAGATCAGGCACGCGGCCTCGAAGCGGGCGTCGGAGAGTCGCACCTGGCCGAAGGCGCGGAACGGGGTGCTGGGGGCGTCGGGTGGGGGGCTCTGGCCGTAGCCGGAGCCGTAGTAGCTGCGGGAGCCGAACCAGCCGCCGTCGGCGGAGCTGGTCAGGTAGAGGGTATGGCCGACGTTGAGCCGGACGGCGTTCAGACAGACCCGGTTCTGCGGGTCGGCGTGCAGCTGGGCGCCGCGGAGCGAGAACCGGCCGCCTATCCGGGCCGTGCGGACGCTCAACTCGCCCCGGGTCTCCAGGCGTTCGGCCTCGAAGTCCTGGTGGACGGTGATCCCGTCGGCGGACACCGCGCGGCCGTAGCGGTCGCCGCCGATGACGGCCAGGTTGAGCAGCAGGTCGGTGCCGATCTTGGCGTCGGTGAGCCGGATGCCGTCGGGGATCCGGCAGCGGGCCAGGTGGAGGTCGCCGGTGGTGGAGAGTCGGGAGGCCTCCAGGCGGGGGACCAGGCAGTCGACCATGCGCAGGGTGGTCGCCGAGGCCTCCGAGATGAGGATCTTGTGCTCGAAGCGGCAGCCGCGCATTTCGACGTACCGGTCGATGTGGCCGCCGGCCAGGTTGAGCGCACCGGTGACGTACACGCCGCTCATCCGCAGTGAGGCGACACGCCCGGCGGTGGGCCGTGGGCCGGCCAGCAGCAGGTGGGCGAGCACCTCGGCGCTGACCGTCCGGCCGGGCCCCCAGAGGGCGTCCCCGAACGGGTCGTCGATGTCGTCCTGGCCACAGCGGCGGTCGAAGACCTCGCCCTCGCGGAAGGCCTCCCAGAGTGCCCGTTCCGTGTCGGTCCAGCCTTCTGGAGCGTTTTCCGCCATGCTTTTCCCCGTCCCCCCCGGTCGTCTCGCCTTTCGTATCACGGACTGAAATGTGGGACCACCTGTTCCGGCCACTCCTTACACTGGGTGGCGTGATCTCTCGAATCGACCTCCGCGGCTCGCTCGACGACCCGCGTGACCTGCTGCCCCGTGCCGAGTTCGACGTGGCGGCCGCGCTGGAGAAGGTGCGGCCGATCGCCGAGGACGTACGCCATCGCGGGGTCGCGGCGCTGATCGAGATCACCGAGCGCTTCGACGGCGTCCGGCTGGAGTCGACCCGTGTCCCGGCCGAGCAGCTCACCGAGGCCCTGGAGACGCTGGACCCGAAGGTGCGGGCCGCGCTGGAGGAGTCCATCCGCCGCGCCCGGGCCGTGCACGCGGACCAGCGCCGCACCGGGCACACCACCCAGGTGGTGCCGGGCGGCACGGTCACCCAGCGCTGGGTGCCGGTCGAGCGGGTCGGCCTGTACGTGCCGGGCGGGCTGGCGGTCTACCCGTCCTCCGTGGTGATGAACGTGGTGCCGGCCCAGGAGGCGGGCGTCCAGGGCATCGCGGTCACCTCCCCGCCGCAGAAGGAGTTCGACGGCCGGGTCCACCCGACCATCCTGGCGGCCTGCGCGCTGCTCGGCGTCGACGAGGTCTACTCGGTCGGCGGCGCCCAGGCGGTGGCGATGTTCGCCCTGGGCACCGAGGAGTGCGCCCCGGTCACCATGGTCACCGGCCCCGGCAACATCTACGTGGCCGCCGCCAAGCGGCTGTTCGCCGGCCGGATCGGTATCGACTCCGAGGCCGGCCCGACCGAGATCGCCGTCCTCGCCGACGACAGCGCGCTGCCCGGCGACGTGGCCGCCGACCTGATCAGCCAGGCCGAGCACGGCCCGACCTCCGGCTCGGTGCTGGTCACCGACTCCCCGGCGCTGGCCGACGCGGTCGAGGCCGAGCTCGCCGTGCAGGTCGCGAAGACCAAGCACAGCGAGCGGGTCGCCGAGGCGCTCGGCGGCCGGCAGTCCGGCATCATCCTGGTCGACGACCTGACCCAGGGCCTCGCCGTGGTCAACGCCTACGCGGCCGAGCACCTGGAGATCCAGACCCGCGACCCGCACGCGGTCGCGGCGAAGGTGGTCAACGCCGGCGCGATCTTCATCGGCCGCTGGACCCCGGTCTCGCTGGGCGACTACGCGGCCGGCTCCAACCACGTGCTGCCGACCGGCGGCTGCGCCTGCCACTCCTCCGGGCTGTCGGTGCAGACGTTCCTGCGCGGCGTCCAGGTCGTCGAGTACGACCGGGACGCGCTGGCGGACGTCGCCGCGCACGTGGTCAACCTGGCCAACGCCGAGGACCTCCCCGGTCACGGTGACGCCGTCAAGGCTCGGTTCGATTGGACGGTTCCCGGCTCGTGACCGCTATCGACGACCTCCCCATCCGGGACGAGCTGCGCGGCCAGTCCCCGTACGGCGCACCGCAGCTGGACGTACCCGTCCAGCTGAACACCAACGAGAACCCGTACCGGCTCCCCGAGGAGCTGGTGGCCCGGATCGCCGAGCGGGTCGCCGAGGCCGCCCGCAACCTCAACCGCTACCCCGACCGGGACGCGGTCGAGCTGCGCGAGGGCCTGGCCGCGTACCTGACCCGCACCACCGGCCACCCGGTCGCGCGCGGGCAGGTCTGGGCCGCCAACGGCTCCAACGAGGTGATCCAGCAGCTGCTGCAGACGTTCGGCGGCCCCGGCCGCAGCGCGCTGGGCTTCGAGCCCTCGTACTCGATGCACGCGCTGATCTCCCGGGGCACCGGCACCGCCTGGATCTCCGGCGCGCGGGGCGACGACTTCACCATCGACGTGGACGCCGCGCTCGCCGCCATCGCCGAGCACCGGCCGAACGTGGTGTTCATCTGCTCACCGAACAACCCGACCGGGACGGCGGTGTCGGCCGACACCGTCCTGCGGCTCTACGAGGCCGCGCAGGCCGCCCGGCCCAGCCTGGTGGTGGTGGACGAGGCGTACGTCGAGTTCTCGCACCGCGCCTCGCTGCTGCCGCTGATCGAGGGCCGCCCCAACCTGGTGGTCAGCCGCACCATGTCCAAGGCCTTCGGCGCCGCCGGCCTGCGCCTGGGCTACCTGGCCGCCGACCGGGCGGTGGTCGACGCCGTCCAGCTGGTGCGCCTGCCGTACCACCTGTCGGCCGTCACCCAGGCCACCGCGCTGGCCTGCCTGGAGCACACCGACACCCTGCTCGGGTACGTCGGGCGGCTCAAGGAGGAGCGCGACCGGCTGGTCGACGCGCTGAGGGCGATGGGCCTGGAGGTGACCGACTCGGACGCCAACTTCGTCCAGTTCGGCCGCTTCGCCGACACCCACGCCGTCTGGCAGGCCATCCTCGACCAGGGTGTCCTGGTCCGTGACAACGGCGTCCCCGGGTGGCTGCGCGTCACCGCCGGCACGCCCGCCGAGAACGACGCCTTCCTGGACGCCGTCCGCACCGCCCTCCCGTCTCCCACCCCCACCCTTGATCGAGCGCGCTCCGCGCGCGCTGCCAGTCAGGAGCTGTAACCCCGTATGTCCCGCATCGGACGCGTCGAGCGCACCACCAAGGAGACCTCCGTCCTGGTCGAGATAGACCTCGACGGCACCGGCCGGACCGACATCTCCACCGGCGTCGGCTTCTACGACCACATGCTCGACCAGCTCGGCCGCCACGGTCTGTTCGACCTCACCGTCAAGACCGACGGCGACCTGCACATCGACACCCACCACACCATCGAGGACACCGCCCTCGCGCTCGGCGCCGCCTTCAAGCAGGCGCTCGGCGACAAGGTCGGCATCTACCGCTTCGGCAACTGCACGGTGCCGCTGGACGAGTCGCTCGCCCAGGTCACCGTGGACCTCTCCGGCCGGCCCTACCTGGTGCACACCGAGCCCGAGGGCATGGCGCCGATGATCGGCAGCTACGACACCACGATGACCCGGCACATCCTGGAGTCCTTCGTGGCCCAGGCCCAGATCGCGCTGCACGTGCACGTCCCCTACGGGCGCAACGCGCACCACATCGTGGAGTGCCAGTTCAAGGCGCTGGCCCGGGCGCTGCGCTACGCCGCCGAGCGGGACCCGCGCGCGGCCGGAATCCTCCCGTCGACCAAGGGTGCGCTGTGAACAAGACCGCGACGATCCTCCTGTTCGTCGGCCTCTTCCTGGCCGGCGGAGTGATCTCCTTCTGGAAGCAGAAGCTGCCGAAGGGCGTCATCCTGGTGCTGGCCTTCGGCTCCGTGATGTGCCTGGCCTCCGGCCTCATGCGTCTGTAGAACCGCCGCCCGCCGCTGAGAGACTGGACACCTGAACACATGGGCAAGAACGTCGTCGTCCTCGACTACGGCTCCGGCAACCTGCGCTCCGCGCAGCGCGCCCTGGAGCGGACCGGGGCGAACGTCACGGTCAGCTCCGACTACGACACCGCGATGGCCGCGGACGGCCTGCTCGTCCCCGGCGTGGGCGCCTTCGAGGCCTGCATGCGCGGGCTGAAGTCGGTCCGCGGGGACTGGATCATCGACCGCCGGCTCGCCGGGGGCCGCCCGGTCATGGGCATCTGCGTCGGTATGCAGATCCTCTTCGAGAAGGGGGTCGAGCACGGCGTGGAGACGGCCGGCTGCGACGAGTGGCCGGGCACGGTCGAGCCGCTGGACGCCCCGGTCGTCCCGCACATGGGCTGGAACACGGTGGACGTGCCCGAGGGCAGCCGGATGTTCGCCGGCCTGGACCCGGAGACCCGCTTCTACTTCGTGCACTCCTACGGGGTGCGGCACTGGGAGCTGGAGACCCACAGCGCGCGGATCAACCCGCCGCTGGTCACCTGGGCCACGCACGGCCAGCCGTTCGTCGCCGCCGTCGAGAACGGCCCGCTGTGGGCCACCCAGTTCCACCCCGAGAAGTCCGGTGACGCCGGCGCCGCCCTGCTGACCAACTGGGTCAACACCCTCTGACCGTCTGAGAGTTGTGTAACTGATGAGCCGCCTCGAACTGCTTCCCGCCGTCGACGTCCGGGACGGCCAGGCCGTCCGCCTGGTCAAGGGCGCCTCCGGCACCGAGACCTCCTTCGGCGAGCCGCTGGCCGCCGCGCTCGCCTGGCAGAACGCCGGCGCCGAGTGGCTGCACCTGGTCGACCTGGACGCCGCCTTCGGCACCGGCTCCAACTACGAACTGCTGCGCGAGGTCACCGGCCAGCTGGACATCAAGGTCGAGCTGTCCGGCGGCATCCGCGACGACGAGTCGCTCGCCCGCGCCCTCGCCACCGGCTGCACCCGGGTCAACCTCGGCACCGCCGCCCTGGAGGCCCCCGAGTGGGTCGCCAAGGCCATCGCCGAGCACGGCGACAAGATCGCCGTCGGCCTCGACGTGGTCGGCACCACCCTGCGCGGCCGCGGCTGGACCCGCGACGGCGGCCAGCTCTTCGACGTGCTGGAGCGGCTCAACCAGGAGGGCTGCGCCCGGTACGTCGTCACCGACGTCAACCGCGACGGCACCCTGACCGGCCCCAACCTGCAGCTGCTGCGCGACGTCTGCGCCGCCACCGACCGACCGGTGGTCGCCTCCGGCGGCGTCTCCTCGCTGGACGACCTGCGCGCCATCGCCACGCTCGTCGGCGAGGGTGTCGAGGGCGCCATCGTGGGCAAGGCACTCTACGAGCAGAAGTTCACCCTCGAAGAGGCCCTGGAGGCGGTTTCAGGATGACGGATGGTCGGATCGTACGCGGCCGCATCGGTGGGTTCTCCCCCTGGGAGGATGAGTTCGGATACTCCCGGGCCGTCGCCGCGGGTGACCACGTGCACGTGGCCGGCTCCACCGCCTGGGTGGACGGCCGGATCGAGCACGAGGGGGACCCGTACCGGCAGACCCTCGCCGCGTTCGGCGTCGGGCTCTCGGCCCTGGCCGCGTACGGTCTGACCGCGGACGACGTGGTCCGCACCCGGATGTACATCACCCACGTCCGCGACGCCGAGGAAGTGGGCCGCGCCCACCGCGAACTCTTCGACGCCGCACGCCCGGTGGCCACCATGGTGGTGGTCGAGGGGCTGATCGACTCCCGGATGCTGGTCGAGGTCGAGATCGACGCGTACCGTGCCGGGCTGGCAAAGACCCTGGAAGGCAAACAGCCGTGACCCTCGCAGTACGAGTCATCCCCTGCCTGGACGTGGACGCCGGGCGGGTGGTCAAGGGCGTCAACTTCCAGAACCTGCGCGACGCCGGCGACCCGGTCGAGATGGCCAAGCTCTACGACGCCGAAGGCGCCGACGAGCTGACCTTCCTCGACATCACCGCCTCCTCCGGCGACCGGGAGACCACCTACGACGTGGTCCGCCGCACCGCCGAGCAGGTGTTCATCCCGCTCACCGTCGGCGGCGGCATCCGCGCCGCCGATGACGTCGACAAGCTGCTGCGGGCCGGCGCCGACAAGGTCGGCGTCAACACCGCGGCCATCGCCCGGCCGGAGCTCATCCGCGAGATCGCCCAGCGGTTCGGGCGGCAGGTGCTGGTGCTCTCGGTGGACGCCCGGCGCTGCCCTGAGGGTACGGAGACTGCTTCGGGTTACGAGGTCACCACCCACGGCGGACGCCGGGGCACCGGCCTGGACGCCGTCGAATGGGCGGGCCGCGCCGCAGAGTTGGGGGCGGGCGAGATCCTGCTCAACTCCATGGACGCGGACGGCACCAAGGACGGCTACGACCTGGAGATGATCCGGGCGGTGCGCAAGGCCGTCTCGGTGCCGGTCATCGCCTCCGGCGGGGCCGGCAAGCTCGCCGACTTCGCGCCGGCCGTGGAGGCGGGCGCGGACGCGGTGCTGGCGGCCAGCGTGTTCCACTTCGGGGACCTGCGGATCGGCGAGGTCAAGAACGCGCTGCGGGAGGCCGGGCACCCCGTCCGCTGACGTGTTCGTCTTGAAGGGCCCGCCATCGCAGCGGGCCCTTCCGCGTGTTCACGACTCGCGCGGCTCGCCCTTGATCAGGGCGAAGGGGGCACCGTTCGGGTCCGCCAGCCAGCAGATCCGGCCGACGTTGTCCACGTCCGAGGCCGGCATCAGCACCGAGCCGCCGGCCGCCGTCGCCTTGGTGACCAGCGCGTCCACGTCGTTGGCGGCGAAGTACGGCGTCCAGGCGGACGGCTGGCCGGCCTGCATGGTCGGGGCGATGCCGCCGAAGCTCGTCTGCTGCTGGTCGCCCTCGGCGGTGGAGAGCACCCGGTAGCCCATGCCCGGGGACGGCTCGAAGTTCTGCATCCGCCAGCCGAACAGGGCTTTGTAGAAGTCGTAGCCGCCGTCCTGGTCCTTGGTGTGCAGCTCGGACCAGCACAGCGCGTTGTCCTCGGAGACGGCGTCCAGGCCGCGGGTGTCTCCCGCCTGCCAGACCGCGAACTCGGCGCCCTGCGGGTCGGTGAGGGCGGCGAACCGGCCCTCCTGCATGACGTCCGTCGGCGGGACCCGGACCGTGGCCCCGGACTGCTCGGCCGCCTTGACGGTGGCGTCCACGTCGGCGGTGAGGAAGTACGTGGTCCAGGCGGACCGCGCGCCCCGGTCGAGCTTGCCGAGGGCGCCGACCCTCCTGCCGTCCAGCTGCAGGAATCCGTAGCCGCCGGCCTCGGGGACCTCCTGGAAGGTCCAGCCGAAGACCTTGCGGTAGAACTCGGCGGTGGCCGGGATGTCCGGGCAGCCCAGGTCGATCCAACAGGGCGAGCCGGTGGGGAAGTCGGTGGTGAGCATGGAGTGGTGCCCCTTCGACGGAGAGTGACCGGGCTGCCCGGGTCGGACCCCGGCCACCTGCGAGTCTGCACCCGGGCACCGACATCCGCAGCGCGGGCGCGCGGTGACCCGTGGGTTGGGCGTGTCGGCGCCGGGGCGGGCCGGCGACTCGAACGGATTTTTCTTGATTGCCGCCGCTGCCCCACGCTCCGTATCCTGCTGGGCAACGCGTTGACGGAGACGAGTAGCCAGGGATCACGCGAGCAGAGAGAGCCGCCGGAAGCTGGGAAGGCGGTCTCGCGCCCCGAGGCGAAGACCCTCCTGAGCGCGGGGAGGAACGACCCCGCCTGGTGTGGTGGTCCAATGCCCCGCCGGCCGGCCCCCGTCACCAGGCCTGAATGAGGCCGCCACTTCGTGGCGGCGAAAGTGCGGTGGTACCGCGAGTTGCCCTTCTCGCCCGCACTCCCAAGGGATCATGACGATGTCCTTCGGAGGACCGCAATGATCCACAGCCGCGTACGTGTCTCCGACCTGCGAGAACACGTCGGCCGTACCGTCTCCGTCTGCGGATGGGTGAACACCCTCCGTCTGCAGCGCAAGATGCAGTTCGTCATCGTGCGGGACGCCACCGGCATGGTGCAGGTGACCCACGAGCGTGACGACGGGCCACTGGAGGCCCGGCTCGAAGCACTCACAGCCGAGTCCGCCGTGAGGATCACCGGCCGCGTCGTCGACGCGGCCCAGGTCAAGCTCGGCGGCCTGGAGATCGTCCCCGAGGCGGTCGAGGTCCTGAACCCGGCCGCCACGCCGCTGCCGATCGACGACCACACCGGCCTGGAGCAGCGGTTGGACTGGCGCTTCCTGGACGTGCGCCGCCGTCCCGCCACCCAGCTGGTGTTCGCGGTGCAGACCACCCTCGAACAGGGCATGCGGGAGTACGCCTACGCGCGGGGTGCCACCGAGATGCACACCCCCAAGCTCATGGGCACCGCCTCGGAGTCCGGCGCGGAGGTCTTCGAGCTCGGCTACTTCGGCCGCAGCGCCTACCTGGCGCAGTCGCCGCAGTTCTTCAAGCAGATGGCGATCGCGGCCGGCGTCGACAAGGTCTTCGAGATCGGGCCGGTCTTCCGCGCCGAACCGTCGTTCACTTCCCGGCACGCCACCGAGTTCACCGGCGTCGACGTGGAGCTGGCCTGGATCGACGGGGTCGGGGACGTGATGGCGTTCGAGGAGCAGATGCTCGCCCACGCGATCGCCAAGGTCGCCGACACGCACGGCGAGGCGATCGCGGAGCACTTCGGCGTCGAGGTCACCGTGCCCACGACGCCCTTTCCCCGCCTCACCATGGCCGAGGCGCAGGAGATCCTGCGCAAGGGCGGCTGGGACCCGGCAGGGGTCAAGGAAGACCTGGACCCGGAGGGTGAGCGGGGTGTCTCGGCCCACATCGAGGAGGCCACCGGGCATGAGTTCGTGTTCATCACGCACTACCCGGTCGGCGTCCGGCCCTTCTACCACATGCGGCCTGCCGACGACTCACGTGTGACCTTGAGCTTCGACCTGCTGTGGAAGGGCCTGGAGGTCACCACCGGCGCGCAGCGCGAGCACCGGTACGACGTGCTGCTCAAGCAGGCCGCCGAGAAGGGCATGAGCACGGAGCCGATGCAGGACTACCTCAACGCGTTCCGCTACGGGTGCCCGCCGCACGGGGGCCTCGGCATGGGCCTCGGCCGGGTGCTGATGGCCATGCTCGGCCTGCCCTCGATCCGCGAGGCGACCTTCCTGTTCCGTGGGCCGAACCGGCTCACTCCGTAACCCGGTTGTGGCCGCGTCCCACGGCACGGGCAGGAACCTCGTGTCGTGGGACGCCGTCCTCGGATCTATTTCGGCGGCAGGGGCAGGACGTGGCGCAGGGCCTCGACAGCGTCCGGGGCGCCGTCCACGTTCAGGGTGGTGCGGGCGCCGCGGCCGTAGGTGAAGAGGACGAGTTCGCCCGGGTCGCCGGTGAGGTGGACGGTGGGGGCGCCGGCCGGGCCGACGGTGAGGGACCGGCCGTCGGGGTGGCTGAGGGTGAGGCGGACGGGGGAGCGGCGGCCCGCTTCGAGGCGGGCGATCATCGGGAGGCGTCGCCACAGGGCCTCGGCGCGGCCGGGCGGGACGGGTTGGGCGGTCCAGTCCTCGCCGGCCCGCAGGACGTCCTCGGCGTGGACGAAGTACTCGATGGTGTTGGCGGCCTCGTCCGCGCCGGGCAGGGCGAACGGGGAGTAGACCGGCGGGCCGGCGCGGAAGAGTCGGACCAGTTCCTCGTACGGCCGCTCGGCGTAGCCGTCCTGCACCCGCTGGGTCCAGCCGGCCAGGGCGCCGACCCGGATGCCGGCCGCCGCGTCGGCGCGGCGCTCCCGGATGACCAGGTGGGCGGCGAGGTCCCGGGTGGTCCATCCGGCGCAGAGGGTGGGGGCGTCCGGCCCGGCGGCCGTGAGGAGTTGGGCGAGGCGATGACGTTCGGCGAGGGCGTGGTTCGACATGGTGTCAGCCTATGGGTGGAGCTGTCCGGTCAGCTTGGGGCCGCCCGGCTTGTTGCCGGCGGTCAGGGTGCAGGTGTAGTCCCGCCAGCCCTGCTGGTAGTTGACCACGGCCGGGCCGAACTGCCGCGGGTAGTACGTCTTTCCGTCGTTCTGCCGGGCCTTGGCAGCCGTTTCGGCGTCCTTGCAGCCGTCCCGCATGGCGAGGGCGATCGGGATCTCGCCGTTCAGCCCGTCGGCCAGTTTGAGGTTGGCGATGACCTCGCCGTCGTGCTCGCCGGTGCAGGGCCTTTGTTCGGCCTTGGTGATCACCGGGCTCAGCTGGGGGTGGTCGAAGCAGGTGCCCACCGGGAAGAAGGCGTACGGCGGTTGCGGCCTGGTGGGGGTGGGCGTCGGGGTGGGGGTCGGTGTCGGCGTCGGCGTCGGGGTCGCCGAGGGCGGGGGCGGCGCGGCGGCCGGCTTCTTGTCCTCCGGCCAGAGCAGCACGGTGGCCACCACCGCGAGCAGCACGGCCAGGACGGCGACGACGGCGATCACCAGGCCCCGGGACGGACGGGAGGCGGCGGCTTCGGGCGGCTGCTGCTCGGAGGTCATGGCCATGAGGATGGCCCACCGGGGCCACGCCCGGCAGGCGGTTGGCGGAACTGACCCCGAACGGGCCCGCCCCGAACCGTTCGCCCCCCGGACGGGCCGCCGGGGCCGCCGGACGGGCTGACACAATGGCCCCATGTCGACCACACCCGCCGCCCCAGGCACCACCGCCCTCGACCCCGCGATCGCCGCCCGCCTCAAGCGCACCGAGGACGGCCTGCTCCCGGCCATCGCGCAGCAGTACGACACCGGCGAGGTGCTGATGCTCGGCTGGATGGACGACGAGGCGCTGCACCGCACCCTCACCACCGGCCGCTGCACCTACTGGAGCCGCAGTCGCCGTGAGTACTGGGTCAAGGGCGACACCTCCGGCCACGTGCAGGCGGTCAAGTCGGTGGCGCTCGACTGCGACGGCGACACCCTGCTGGTGAAGGTCGACCAGACCGGCGCGGCCTGCCACACCGGCGACCGCACCTGCTTCGACGCCGACGTGCTCCCGCTCGCCTGACCCCCACCCCCGTCCACAACTCCAGAAGGTGCCGCCCCGCATGGACCTCGAAGCCTTCCGCAAGCTCGCCGTCGACACCCGGGTGATCCCGGTCACCCGCAGGCTCCTCGCGGACGGCCTCACCCCGATCGGCCTCTACCGCAGCCTCGCCGAGGAGCGGCCCGGCACCTTCCTGCTGGAGTCCGCCGAGCAGGGCCGCAGCTGGTCGCGCTACTCCTTCGTCGGCGTGCGCAGCGCCGCCGCGCTGACCGTCGGCGAGGACGGTGACGCCCGCTGGCTCGGCACCCCGCCGGTCGGCATCCCGACCACCGGCGACCCGCTGCAGGTGCTGCGCGCCGCCCTGGAGGCGCTGCACACCCCGCGGCACGCCGACGACGGCCTGCCGCCGCTGACCGGCGGCCTGGTCGGCTACCTGGGCTACGACGTCGTCCGCCGGCTGGAGAAGCTGCCCGACCTCAACCCGGACGACCTCAAGCTGCCCGAGCTGACCATGCTGCTGGCCACCGACCTGGCGGTGCTCGACCACGCCGACGGCACGGTGCTGCTGATCGCCAACGCCGTCAACCACAACGACCTGGCCAGCGGCGTGGACGAGGCCTACGCGGACGCGGTGGCCCGGCTGGACGCGATGGAGGCCGACCTGCTCAAGCCGGTCGACCCGGGCCTGGCCACCTTCACCCCGGCCGGCCCCGGCGAGGTGCACTCGCCGTTCGGCGGGGCGCCGTACCGGGCGGCGGTGGAGGAGGTCAAGGAGCGGATCCGGGCCGGCGAGGCCTTCCAGGTCGTGCCCTCGCAGCGCTTCGAGGCGCCCTGCCCGGCCTCCGCGCTGGACGTCTACCGCGTTCTGCGCACCACCAACCCCAGCCCGTACATGTACCTGTTCCGCTTCCCCGGGCCGGACGGCGGCGCCGAGGGCGGCTTCGACGTGGTCGGCTCCAGCCCGGAGGCGCTGGTCAAGGTCACCGACGGCGAGGCGATGGTGCACCCGATCGCCGGCACCCGGCACCGCGGCGCCACCCCCCACGAGGACGCGGCGCTGGCCGCCGAGCTGCTCGCCGACCCCAAGGAGCGGGCCGAGCACCTGATGCTGGTCGACCTCGGCCGCAACGACCTCGGGCGGGTCTGTGAGCCGGGCAGCGTCGAGGTGGTCGACTTCATGCAGATCGAGCGCTACAGCCACGTGATGCACATCGTCTCCACCGTCACCGGCAAGGTCGCCCCCGGGCGTACCGCCTTCGACGTGCTGACCGCCTGCTTCCCGGCCGGCACCCTCTCCGGTGCGCCCAAGCCCCGGGCGATGCGGATCATCGAGGAGCTGGAGCCCACCCGGCGCGGCCTGTACGGCGGCTGCGTCGGCTACCTGGACTTCGCCGGGGACTCGGACACCGCGATCGCGATCCGCACCGCGGTGCTGCGCGACGGCACCGCGTACGTGCAGGCGGGCGCGGGCGTGGTGGCCGACTCCGACCCGCACGGCGAGGACACCGAGTGCCGCAACAAGGCGGCCGCCGTGCTGCGGGCCGTCGCCACCGCCAATACGCTGCGGAGGCCGGAACTGTTCTAGGCCATGTCTGACAATCAGCGGCGGCCCGGCGGGAATTGTCAGACAGGCCTTTAAGGCGTGAGGAGGCGGCCGGGATGCCCGAGGTGCCGTACGACGAGCTGCGCTGGGAGGTCGTGTTCAACGCCGCCGTGCAGTTCGGGGAGCAGCCGGTCGGCCCCGGCCGGGTGCTCTCCGGCGTGGTGGTCGACTTCCCGGCCGCGTCCGGCCCGATCGCCCCGGACCTCGCGGTGCTCGACCCGGGGGCCGGCCGCGGCCCCCGGGGCCGGTACGGCGCCGCCGACGTGGCGGCGGTGCTGGAGGTCGCGCACCCCGGCCGGGACCACGCCTGGGCGCGGGCCTGCGCCCGGAGCGGTGTGCCGCTGTACGTGGTGGTCGACCCGGCCGCCGCCGTCTGCACCGTGCACACCGCGCCGGATCCGGGCGGGGTGTACCGGGAGGCCGAACGGGTGCCGTTCGGCAACGACCTGTTCCTGCCGCTCGGCGGCCGGACGGTGGTGCTGCGGACGGACGAGTTCCCGACCCCGGGTACGGACCCGGGCGTCGGCCGGGGGATAGTGGACGGGTGACCGCTGCAGACCACACCCCTGCCCCCGCCGCTCCCGCCACGTCCACGGCCGGCCGCCGCACCCTCGGCGTGATGCTGCTGCTGACCGTGCTGAGCGCGGTGCTGGTGCTGACCGCGGCCGGGCGGGACTGGGCCGAGGGCCGGGCCGGCACCCTGGACGTGTCCGTCACCGGCGGCAAGATCTCCGAACTGCCCGGCGGGCTGGCCCTGGTGGGCCTGGCCGCGGCCGTCGCGGTGTTCGCGGTGCGCGGCGTCGGCCGGCTCGCGGTCGGCGCGCTGACCCTGCTGGCCGGGCTCGGCGCGGCCGCCGCCTCGGTGGCCGGGGCCTCGGACACCGCCGCGCTGGACTCCGCCGCCTCCGGCAAGCTGGCGCTGGCTGGCTCGACGGCCACCGAGGTCTCGCACAGCGCCTGGCCCTGGGTCGCCCTGGCCGGCGGGCTGCTGCTGGCCCTGGCCGGGCTGATCACCCTGCGCTACGGCCGCGGCTGGCCGGCCATGGGCAGCCGCTACGAGGCGCCCACCCGCAAGGCCCCGGTGAAGGCCGATACTCCGGGTGACCTGTGGAAGGCCCTGGACCGCGGCGAGGACCCCACCGCCGTCTGAGCCCGAGCGGCACATGTGACGCGATAGACCCGCCACCCGCTTTGGGCCGCCCGCGTGTGGCCCGGCACAATGGAACCCGTCAACCCGCCGGCGGCCCCGCAGGCCCGGCTGGGCCCCGAGAGCCTAGGAGCACCATCGATGGCAGCAGCAGCACACGGCCACAACCCCGCCGCCTGGACCGGCGTCGTCATCTCCTTCGTCGGCTTCGGCATCGCGGGTGTCGCGATGATCCTGCCGTCGCCGCTGCTGGTCGTGGCCGGTCTGGCGGTCGTCCTGGTCGGCGGCATCATCGGCAAGGCCATGTCGATGGCCGGCATGGGCAAGCAGCCCAGCACCAACGTGTACAAGTCGGTCGAGGAGCAGAGCGCGGCCCGTAAGGCGGCCCTCGAGGCCCGTGCCGTCGCCGCCTGACGACAGGTACTCCTATCGCACAACCGAACGGCGGGCGCGCCACGCCCGCCGTTTCGTTCTGTCCGGGCCCGGCGCGGGCACAATCGGGGCGTGAACGCCGCCCCCACCGCCTCCGCCCCGCCGCCCGTACTGCGCCGGCTGGGCCCGCCGCTGGCCGCGTTGGCGGCGGTGGCCATTCCCGCCGGGTACGTCGCCGTGGTGGACCCGAACGCCCGCGGGCACTACCCCGACTGCCCCTTCCTGGCCGCCACCGGTTGGTGGTGCCCCGGCTGCGGGGGCCTGCGCTGTGTCCACTCGCTGGCCCACGGGGACTTCACCGGAGCCCTGCACGACAACGCCGTGGCCGTGCTGCTGTTCGGCGTCCTGGCGGTGCTCTGGCTGCGCTGGGGCTGGGCCGCGCTGACCGGCGGGCCGTCGCCGAGGGTCTCGGTCGGGGCCCGGCGCTGGGCGCTGATCCTCCTGCTGGTGCTGGTGTTCACGGTGGTGCGCAACCTCCCGGTCGGGGCGGGGCTGGCACCGCAGCCGGTCTGAGCAGGGGCGTCCGGCGCCGCGGCCGGTCCGAGCGGGGGCGTCCGGCGCCGCGGCCGGTCCGAGCTGGGACGTAGGGCCGGTGGGGAGGAAGCCGACGGCCGAGGGAGGGAGCGTCCCGTTCCGCGAGACGCGGTTCGGGCGGATGCGCGGCGGACGAGTGGGTGCCGATACCATCGAAGAGCGGACGGGCCGCAGCCCGTCCGGCTCAGATGAGCGAACTGGCAGAAACGATGGGGGCTCCTGAGTGAGTGTGCTCGACTCGATCATCGAAGGGGTCCGTGAGGACCTCGCCGAGCGGCAGGCCCGGGTCTCCCTGGACGAGCTGAAGGCGCTGGCGGCCAAGGCCCCGGAGGCCAAGGACGGCGTCGCCGCCCTGAAGGGCGACGGGGTCCGGGTGATCTGCGAGGTGAAGCGCTCCAGCCCGTCCAAGGGCGCACTGGCAGCCATCGCCGATCCGGCGGCCCTGGCGCGCGACTACGCGGCCGGCGGTGCCGCCGCGATCAGCGTGCTGACCGAGCAGCGCCGCTTCGGCGGGTCGCTGGCCGACCTGGACGCCGTCCGCGCCGCGGTGGACACCCCCGTGCTGCGCAAGGACTTCATCGTCACCGCCTACCAGCTGTGGGAGGCCCGCGCGCACGGCGCCGACCTCGCGCTGCTGATCGTCGCCGCCCTCGACCAGCCGGCCCTGGTGTCGCTGATCGAGCGCGCCGAGTCGATCGGCCTCACGCCGCTGGTCGAGGTGCACGACGAGGAGGAGATCAAGCGCGCGGCGGACGCCGGGGCGCGGATCATCGGCGTCAACGCCCGCAACCTCAAGACCCTTGAGGTGGACCGCAACACCTTCGAGAACGTCTCGCACGCCATCCCGGCCGGCATCGTCCGGGTCGCCGAGTCCGGTGTGCGCGGCCCGCTCGACGTGATCAACTACGCCAACCTGGGCGCCGACGCCGTACTGGTCGGCGAGTCCCTGGTGACCGGCAAGGACCCGCGTGCCGCGGTGGCCGACCTGGTCGCGGCCGGGACCCACCCCGCCGTCCGGCACAAGGACTGACACAGCCCGATGAAGATCGCCACCCGACTCGCCCCAGGTTGCCGCCCGCGCGGCTGCCGCGCGCCCGCACGCCGGGTGCTGGGGCGTCGGGTGCGGTACGTGATCGGTTGCGAGCCGGGGCAGGTGCCGGGGCGGCGATGGCGCGTGACGCTCGGCTGAAGCCAGCCGATCGGACGTCACAGTCATCCACATCTCCCCGAGGGAATCCACCATGTCCGAGAAGGACTACCTGCCCGGTGCCCAGGTGCCGGACGCCCGCGGCTACTTCGGCGCGTACGGCGGCCGCTTCATCCCCGAGGCGCTGGTCGCCGCGGTCGAGCAGGTCGCCGAGGAGTACGAGAAGGCCAAGGCCGACCCGGCCTTCACCGCCGAACTCGACGCGCTGCTCAAGGACTACACCGGCCGCCCGAGCCCGCTGACCGACGTGCACCGCTTCTCCGCCGAGGCGGGCGGCGCGCGCATCCTGCTCAAGCGCGAGGACCTCAACCACACCGGCTCGCACAAGATCAACAACGTGCTGGGGCAGGCGCTGCTCACCAGGCGGATGGGCAAGACCCGGATCATCGCCGAGACCGGCGCCGGCCAGCACGGCGTGGCCACCGCCACCGCCTGCGCGCTGTTCGGCTTCGACTGCACCATCTACATGGGCGAGGTCGACACCCAGCGCCAGGCGCTCAACGTCGCCCGGATGCGGATGCTCGGCGCCGAGGTGGTGGCCGTCAAGTCCGGCAGCCGGACGCTGAAGGACGCCATCAACGAGGCCTTCCGGGACTGGGTCGCGAACGTCGACTCCACCCACTACCTGTTCGGGACCGTCGCCGGACCGCACCCCTTCCCGATGATGGTCCGCGACTTCCACCGGGTCATCGGCGTGGAGGCGCGGCAGCAGGTCCTCGACCGCACCGGGCGGCTGCCCGACGCGGTGGTCGCCTGCGTCGGCGGAGGCTCCAACGCGATGGGGATCTTCCACGAGTTCATCCCGGACGCCGGCGTGCGGCTGATCGGCTGCGAGGCGGCCGGCGAGGGTGCCGACACCCCCAAGCACGCGGCCACCCTCACCAAGGGTGACCCGGGTGTGCTGCACGGCTCCCGTACGTACGTCCTGCAGGACGAGGACGGGCAGACCATCGAGTCGCACTCCATCTCGGCGGGCCTGGACTACCCGGGCGTCGGGCCGGAGCACGCGTGGCTGAAGGACACCGGGCGGGCCGAGTACCGGCCGGTGACGGATGACGCCGCGATGCAGGCGCTGCGGCTGCTGTCCCGTACCGAGGGCATCATCCCGGCCATCGAGAGCGCCCACGCGCTCGCCGGGGCCCTGGAGCTGGGCCGCGAGCTCGGACCGGAGGCCACCATCCTGGTCTCGCTCTCCGGGCGCGGCGACAAGGACATGCACACCGCGGCCCAGTACTTCGGGCTGTACGACGAGGCGGCCGGCGACGCGGCCGATGGGGGTAAGTGACCATGGCGAGCAAGCTCAGTGGCCGTCTGGCGGCCGCCAAGGCCGAGGACCGCGCCGCGCTGATCGGCTACCTGCCGGCCGGCTTCCCGACCGTCGACGGCGGCATCCGGGCGGTCAACGCGCTGATCGAGGGCGGCTGCGACGTGGTCGAGGTCGGCCTGCCGCACTCGGACCCGGTCCTGGACGGTGCGGTGATCCAGACCGCGGACGACATCGCGCTGCGGGGTGGTGTGCGGATCAAGGACGTGCTGCGTACCGTCCAGGAGGTCGCTGCCGCGCACCCCGAGGCGGCGGTGCTGGTGATGACGTACTGGAACCCGGTCGACCGCTACGGCGTGGCGCGTTTCGCCGCCGACCTGGCCGCGGCGGGCGGGGCGGGCTGCATCCTGCCGGACCTGCCGGTGGAGGAGTCCGAGGAGTGGCGCAAGGCGGCGGACGAGCACGGGCTGGACACCGTGTTCGTGGTCGCCCCCAGCAGCAAGGACGCCCGGCTGGCCGAGGTCACCGCGGCGGGCAGCGGCTTCGTGTACGCGGCCGCCGTGATGGGGGTGACCGGGACCCGGTCGGCGGTCGGTTCACTGGCCGAGGACCTGGTCGCCCGCACCCGGGCCACGACGGACCTGCCGGTCTGCGTCGGGCTCGGGGTCTCCACCGCCGAGCAGGCGGCGGAGGTCGCCCGGTTCGCGGACGGGGTGATCGTGGGGTCGGCCTTCGTCAAGCGGATCCTGGAGGCGGGCGAGGACGAGGCGGCGGCGCTGGACGCGGTGCGGGGGCTCGCGGGTGAGCTGGCGGCGGGGGTTCGGCGGGGGCGCGGGGGCGCTGACGCGCGGTAGAAACGGTTGGCTGACGGCCCGCTGTCCCTTCGGGGGTGGCGGGTCGTTGGTGTTTGTGGGGGGTGTCTGTTGTGGGGGGGGCGTTCGGGAGGGTGGGTGGCCGGGGGCGGGGGGGGGCTGTAGGCGAGTTGGTGCGGGTGTGGGGGTGGGGGTGGGGGGTGTTACGGGCGCGGGGGGGTTTTCCCTCGCTTCCGCGTCGGGGGAGGCGGGGACAAAAGGCGTTGACGGCGTTGGGGGAGAGAGCCCCCACGGGGGGGCCCCCACCGAGGG
>NZ_JBHTTU010000003.1:297918-342802 GCF_042794375.1 Kitasatospora sp. NPDC056531
CCCTCCCTCCCCCCCCCGCCTTTCTCATCTGGGGGAAGCGGTGTGTCGGCGGTTCGGGGGAGGCGTCAGCGTGGGGGCGGCCCCGAACGGGTGAAGAGCGGGGGCGACACGCATCAGTGGGGGTTGACCGGCGTTGAGTGGAGGGACGAGTGCACGAACGAGGTGCGCGGGGGTTGCCGGGCGAGCGAAGGGGTGAGTCGGTGGCTGGTCTTCATCGGGCCGTGTTGCTGCGGGCGGCGGCCGCCGCGCTGGCTCTGGGTGCGGCCGTCGGGGCGCACACCGCGGTGGGGCATGCGCTGGCCAAGCGGGGGGCGGAGCGGGCGGAGCGGGAGGCGGTCGCCTGTGCGGAGGCGGCGCGGTGGGACGCGGCCGAGCGGGCGGCCCGGGTGCCGCGCGAGGGGCGGCTGGAGCTGTTCGACCCGGGGCGGATGCCGGGCTGCCGCTGACGTACGGGCGTTCGCCGGATTCGGACAGACCGTCATGTTGTGTCACTCAAACGGCGTAATTCGTGAAAACGGAGGAACCGTCCTTCATCCCTTACGGTTCATCAGGAAGTGAACGAGCTTCCCGAGAGGGGTTCCCTGATGGCCGGCCCGGCGGTGCAGTCCGGTGACCCGGTGCCCGTGTCGGCGGCGTGTCGGCCGGTGCCGGCCTGGAGTGAGTGGCTGGGCACCGCCGTGCGGCTCGGCTTGGCGGTGGTGTGGGGGTGGGCCGGGCTGGCGAAGATCGCCGATCCGGCGGAGGCGGCCCAGGCCGTCCGCGCGTACGAGATCCTGCCCGAGAGCCTGGTCAAGCCGATCGGCTACGGGCTGCCCTTCCTGGAGCTGGCGCTCACGCTGCTACTGGTGATCGGCCTGGGCGTCCGGCTGGTCGCCGGGGTCTCCGCGCTGCTGCTGCTCATCTTCATCGCAGGGATCGCCTCGGCCTGGGCGCGCGGCATCTCGATCGACTGCGGCTGCTTCGGCGGCGGCGGGCACGTCGACGCCTCGCAGACCGAGTACCTGCAGGAGATCCTGCGCGACACCGGGTTCCTGCTGCTGGCCGGGTGGCTGTTGCGGCGGCCCCGTACCCGGCTCTCGGCCGACGGCTGGCTGGCCAGCTGACCCCCCGTCCCCCGCACCCGACGAAGGCTCCCCGACCGTGGATGTCAAGGCAATGAGCGAGAAGAACCGAGAAGGCAAGCGCACCGCCCGCGAGCGGATGCTGGCGCAGCGGGCGGCCGATCAGGCCTCCTCAAGGCGCAGGAAGAAGCTGGTGGTGGGCGGGGCCGTGCTGGTGGTGATCGCCGCCGCCGTGATCACCGGCGTCGTGGTGCAGAACGAGCGCTCCAAGCCCGAGACCCCGACCGCCGCCCCGGCCGGTGCCATCGGGGACAAGAACCTGGTCGTCCCGGTCGGAGCGAGCAACGCGCCGTCGGTCCTCACGGTGTACGAGGACCCGCGTTGCCCCGCGTGTGGGCTCTTCGAGCGCGAGTTCTCCTCGACCATCGACCAGCTGGAAGACGCCGGGAAGATCTACACCAACGCCCACATCGTGTCGTTCATCGACCGGTCGCTGCCCGGGAAGGGCTCGAAGAACGGCGCCAACGCCCTGGCCTGCGCCCAGGACGCCGGGCACTTCCGGGACTTCCACGACGTGATGTACCGCAACCAGCCGGACGAGACCAACGACGCCTTCGGCAACAAGGCGGTCCTGCTGAACCTGGCCAAGCAGGTCGACGGCCTGGGCACGCCCGAGTTCCAGGCCTGCGTCAACAACAACAAGTTCGGCGGCTGGGTGTCCGCGGTGCAGCAGGACTTCGACAAGTCCAGCTACAAGTCGACGCCGACCGTGCTGCTCAACGGCCAGCCGATCTACCCGAAGAACGGCAACGAGGAGATCACCCCGGCCAATCTGGTGAAGTGGGTGGACGCCGCGAACCAGGGCAAGCAGCTCGGCACGGCGGGCTCGCACGGGCAGACCCCGGCGCCGACCAGCACTGCTTCGGAGTCAAACAACCCGTCGCCCACGGCCGGCTGAGCCGCCCCGGCGGCGCCGCCGCCCCCTCCCCGTCCGGAGGGGGCGGCGGCGCGTTGTTCGGTTTCTGTGACCCCGGGGGTGTCCGACCGGGGCGTCGGACCCTGTAGCGTCGGAACTGCCATGGATATCGCCTACATTCCCAGCCCGTCGCGGGGCGTCCTCTACCTCGGACCGATCCCGCTGCGCGCCTACGCCTTCTGCATCATCCTCGGTGTCATCGCCGCCGTCTGGCTCGGCAGCAAGCGCTGGGTCGCCCGGGGCGGTGCCAAGCACACCGTCGGCGACATCGCCGTCTGGGCCGTGCCGTTCGGCCTGGTCGGCGGTCGGCTGTACCACGTGATCACCGACCACCAGCTGTACTTCGGCGAGGGGAAGAACCCCTGGAACGCCTTCAAGATCTGGGAGGGCGGCCTCGGGATCTGGGGTGCGGTCGCGCTGGGCGCGGTCGGCGCCTGGATCGGCTGCCGCCGCCGGGGCGTGCCGCTGCCCGCGTACGCCGACGCCATCGCGCCGGGCATCGCACTCGCGCAGGCGCTGGGGCGCTGGGGCAACTACTTCAACCAGGAGCTGTACGGCCGGGCGACCACGCTGCCGTGGGGTCTGAAGATCCACAAGACGCTGCCCGACGGCGAGGTCGTGAGCGGTGTCTACCACCCGACCTTCCTGTACGAGTCGCTGTGGTGCGTGGGTGTGGCGCTGCTGGTGCTCTGGGTCGACCGGCGCTGGAAGCTGGGGCACGGTCGGGCCTTCGCGGTGTACGTGGCCGCGTACACGGTGGGCCGGTTCTGGATCGAGTACCTGCGGATCGACGAGGCGCACCACTACCTGGGCCTGCGGCTGAACGACTGGACGTCGATCGTGGTGTTCGTCGGCGCGGTGGCGTACTTCGTGATCGTCGGGAAGCTGCGGCCCGGCCGCGAGGACCCGGCGAGCATCGACCCGGCGGCGCACGAGCCGGCGGACGGGGCCGAGGAGAAGGCGGAGGGCGAGAAGCCGAGCGAGCAGGTGGACGGCGAGAAGCCGTCTCGGCTCGTGGACGGGGAGGCGGACGCGGAACCGGCTGCAAAGGTTGCCGAGAAGCCCGGCAAGGACGCCAAGAACCCGATCTGAACAGGCACTTTCCCTGACTGAGGCTGCCCTTCGCGAGGCTTGCGAAGGGCAGCCTCAGCATTGTTCGGGCAGCCTTATCTTGCTGGAAATGCCCAGGTCAAACGGGCTACGGTCGAGCCGACGGACAAAGACGGAGGGGAAGAACCGTGAGTACGACCACCCTGGAAGCCGAACCCGCCCAGCACCCGCGGATACCCGCCGCGGACCACCACCGGGACGTCAACGGCGGCTGGCTGCGGCCCGCGGTGTTCGGGGCCGTGGACGGTCTGGTGTCCAACTTCGCGCTGATGACCGGCGTGGTCGGCGGGGCGGCGTCCAACGGCACGGTGATCCTGACCGGGCTGGCCGGCCTGGCGGCCGGCGCCTGCTCGATGGCGGCGGGGGAGTACACCTCGGTGGCCTCCCAGCGGGAGCTGGTGCAGGCCGAGATCGAGGTCGAGCGGCTGGAGCTGAGCCGCAACCCGCACGGCGAGCTGGCCGAGCTGGCGCAGCTGTACGTCTCGCGCGGGGTGGACCCGGAGCTCGCCCACGAGGTGGCCCGGCAGCTGTCCCGCGACCCGGAGCTGGCGCTGGAGATCCACGCCCGCGAGGAGCTGGGCATCGACCCCAATGACCTTCCCTCGCCGCTGGTCGCGGCGGGCTCGTCGTTCCTGTGCTTCGCGCTCGGTGCGCTGCTGCCGCTGCTGCCGTACCTGCTGGGGGCGACTTCGCTGCTGCCGGCGATGATCCTGGCGGCGCTGGGCCTGTTCGCCTGCGGCGCGGTGGTGGCCCGGGTGACGGCACGCAGTTGGTGGTTCAGCGGAGTGCGGCAGCTGGTGCTGGGCGGGGCCGCGGCCGGGGTGACGTACCTGCTGGGGTGGCTGATCGGTGGGCATGTGGGGTGATCCCACCCCGGCCTGGAGGCGGGGATCAGTGCATGACTATGCCGGGCAGTGCGTGACGTTTCACACATGGACGTCGCGCGCTGCCCGGCATCGTCTCATCATCCGGGTCCCGGAGCCGCGGATTCGCATCCGTCGGCAGGGCTCTCGGGATGGATTCCCAGGCACTCGTGATCGGCTTGTGTGGCGATCGGATTTCGCCCCTGTTTCAGGCGGGGGGTGGTTGGGCACAATCGTCGGGACGCGCGCTGTGGCACGTCCTCTCTTACGCCCCCCTTGACCTGCGCATCCGTCCGCGATGTGGACGGGATATTCCGCTTCTCGGGATTCTGGGCATCATGTAACTCGCACGACCGCACCATCGCATCAGGGCCAACGTCGTCCCTACTTGCACCAACTTGCCGAAAGACGACGACGGGAGAGCCGATGCTGTCTGCATCCATGCACTCCGCCAACGAGCCTCAGGCCGGCGCCGCCCGCCAGCCCTACGCGCTCGTGCCGGATGCGCGACCTGCTGCTCAGGGCCTGTACGACCCGCGAAACGAGCACGACGCCTGCGGCGTCGGTTTCGTCGCCACGCTGACCGGCATCGCCGACCACACCATCGTCGAGCAGGCGCTGAACGTCCTGCGCAACCTGGAGCACCGCGGCGCCACCGGCGCCGAGCCGGACTCCGGTGACGGCGCGGGCATCCTGACCCAGATCCCGGACGCCTTCCTGCGCGGCAAGGTCTCCTTCGAGCTCCCGGCGGCCGGCTCCTACGCCGTCGGCATCGCCTTCCTGCCGGACGAGGATGCCGCCGACGCCGCCGCTGTCGGGCAGATCGAGGCGATCGCGGCGGAGGAAGGCCTGGCGGTGCTGGGCTGGCGCGACGTGCCGGTCACCCCGGACCTGCTCGGCGCCACCGCGCGCAGCGTGATGCCGCGCTTCCGGCAGGTCTTCTTGGCAAAGGACGGCCTGGCCGGCGTCGAGCTGGACCGGATCGCCTTCGTGGTCCGCAAGCGCGCCGAGCGCGAGGCCGGGGTCTACTTCCCGTCGCTGTCCGCCCGCACCATCGTCTACAAGGGCATGCTCACCACCGGCCAGCTGGAGCCCTTCTTCCCCGACCTGTCGGACCGCGCCTACGCGTCCGCCATCGGCCTGGTGCACTCGCGGTTCTCCACCAACACCTTCCCGAGCTGGCCGCTCGCCCACCCGTACCGCTTCGTCGCGCACAACGGCGAGATCAACACGGTCAAGGGCAACCGCAACTGGATGCGCGCCCGCGAGTCCCAGCTCGCGACCGATCTCATTCCGGCCAACAAGAACGGGCAGGGTCTGGAGCGGATCTTCCCGATCTGCACCCCGGACCACTCCGACTCGGCTTCCTTCGACGAGGTCCTGGAGCTGCTCCACCTCGGCGGCCGCTCGCTGCCGCACTCGGTGCTGATGATGATCCCGGAGGCGTGGGAGAACCACGCCACCATGGACCCGGCCCGCCGCGCGTTCTACCAGTACCACTCCAACCTGATGGAGCCCTGGGACGGCCCGGCCTGCGTCACCTTCACCGACGGCACCCGGATCGGCGCCGTGCTCGACCGCAACGGCCTGCGCCCGGCCCGCTACTGGGTCACCGAGGACGGCCTGGTCGTGCTCTCCTCCGAGGTCGGCGTCCTCGACCTCGACCAGCAGAAGGTGGTCCAGAAGGGCCGCCTGCAGCCCGGCAAGATGTTCCTGGTCTGCCTCAACGAGAACCGGATCGTCCCGGACGAGGAGATCAAGGCCGGACTGGCCGCCGAGCACCCCTACGAGGAGTGGGTCACCGGCGGGCAGATCCAGCTCGCCAAGCTCCCCGAGCGCGAGCACATCGCCCACACCCACGCCTCCGTCACCCGCCGCCAGCAGACCTTCGGCTACACCGAGGAGGAGCTGCGCGTCATCCTCGCGCCGATGGCCAAGACCGGCGCCGAGGCGCTCGGCTCGATGGGCACCGACTCGCCGATCGCCGCGCTCAGCGAGAAGCCGCGCCTGCTGTTCGACTACTTCGTGCAGCTCTTCGCGCAGGTCACCAACCCGCCGCTGGACGCCATCCGCGAGGAGCTCGTCACCTCGCTGCTGTCCAACCTCGGCCCCGAGGGCAACCTGCTGACCGCCGAGGCCGCCTCCTGCCGCTCGGTCGGCATCACCTTCCCGGTGATCGACAACGACGAGCTGGCCAAGCTGGTCCACATCAACGCCGACGGCGACCAGCCCGGCCTCAAGGCCGTCACGCTGTCCGGCCTCTACAAGGTCGCCACCGGCGGCGAGGGCCTGGCCGCGCGCCTGGCCGAGATCGCCGCCGAGGCCGACGCCGCGATCGCCGACGGCGCCCGGATCATCGTGCTCTCCGACCGGCACTCCGACGCCGAGCACGCCCCGATCCCCTCGCTGCTGCTCACCTCGGCCATCCACCACCACCTGATCCGCACCAAGCAGCGCACCCAGGTGTCGCTGCTGGTCGAGGCCGGCGACGTCCGCGAGGTGCACCACGTCGCGCTGCTGATCGGCTACGGCGCCGGCGCGGTCAACCCGTACCTGGCCATGGAGTCGGTCGAGGACCTCGTCGCCCGGAACGCCCTGGACAGTCCACACAGCATCCAGGGCGTCGAGGCCGAGAAGGCGATCAAGAACCTGATCAAGGCGCTCGGCAAGGGCGTGCTCAAGGTGATGTCCAAGATGGGCATCTCCACCGTCGCCTCCTACCGCGGCGCCCAGGTCTTCGAGGCCATCGGCCTCTCCCAGGAGCTGGTCGACGGCTACTTCGCCGGCACCACCACCAAGCTCGGCGGCATCGGCCTGGACGAGATCGCCAAGGAGACCGCCGCCCGGCACGCCAAGGCGTACCCGGCCTCCGGCATCCCGGCCGCGCACCGCGCGCTGGAGATCGGCGGCGAGTACCAGTGGCGCCGCGAGGGCGAGCCGCACCTGTTCGACCCGGACACCGTCTTCCGGCTGCAGCACTCCACCCGCAACCGCCGGTACGACATCTTCAAGCAGTACACGGACCGGGTGAACGAGCAGTCCGCCCGCCTGATGACGCTGCGCGGCCTGTTCCAGCTGGACGGCCTCGGCCGGGAACCCGTCCCGGTCGAGGAGGTCGAGCCGGTCTCCGAGATCGTCAAGCGCTTCTCCACCGGCGCCATGTCGTACGGCTCGATCTCCCGCGAGGCGCACGAGACCCTCGCCGTCGCGATGAACCGCCTCGGCGGCAAGTCCAACACCGGTGAGGGCGGCGAGGACCCGGACCGCCTGTACGACCCCGAGCGCCGCTCGGCGATCAAGCAGGTCGCCTCCGGCCGGTTCGGCGTCACCTCCGAGTACCTGGTCAACGCGGACGACATCCAGATCAAGATGGCCCAGGGCGCCAAGCCCGGCGAGGGCGGCCAGCTGCCCGGCCACAAGGTCTACCCGTGGGTCGCCAAGACCCGGCACTCCACCCCGGGTGTCGGCCTGATCTCGCCGCCGCCGCACCACGACATCTACTCGATCGAGGACCTGGCGCAGCTGATCCACGACCTCAAGAACGCCAACCCGGCGGCCCGCATCCACGTGAAGCTGGTCTCCGAGGTCGGCGTCGGGACGGTCGCGGCGGGGGTGTCGAAGGCCCACGCCGATGTCGTCCTGGTGTCGGGGCACGACGGCGGCACGGGTGCTTCGCCGCTCACCTCGCTGAAGCACGCCGGCGGCCCCTGGGAGCTGGGCCTCGCCGAGACCCAGCAGACCCTGCTGCTGAACGGGCTGCGCGACCGCATCGTCGTCCAGACCGACGGCCAGCTGAAGACCGGCCGCGACGTCGTGATCGCCGCGCTGCTCGGCGCCGAGGAGTTCGGCTTCGCGACCGCCCCGCTGGTCGTCTCCGGCTGCATCATGATGCGCGTCTGCCACCTGGACACCTGCCCGGTCGGCGTTGCCACCCAGAACCCGGTGCTGCGCGAGCGGTTCTCCGGCAAGCCCGAATTCGTGGTCAACTTCTTCGAGTTCATCGCCGAGGAGGTCCGGGAGATCCTGGCCTCGCTGGGCTTCCGCTCGATCGAGGAGGCCGTCGGCCACGCCGAGCACATCAACGCCCAGGCCGCGATCGACCACTGGAAGGCCGCCGGGCTCGACCTGGCCCCGCTGTTCCACGTGCCGACGCTGCCCGAAGGCGCCGCCCGGCACCGCACGACCACCCAGGACCACGCGCTCGACAAGGCGCTGGACAACCAGCTGATCGAGCTCGCCGAGGACGCCCTGGAGCGCGGCGAGACCGTCCGCATCCAGCTGCCGATCCGCAACGTCAACCGCACCGTCGGCACCATGCTCGGCCACGAGGTGACCAAGCGGTACCGCGGCGAGGGCCTGCCGGAGGGGACCATCGACGTCACCTTCACCGGCTCCGCCGGGCAGTCCTTCGGCGCCTTCGTGCCGAAGGGGATCACCCTGCGGCTGGAGGGCGACGCCAACGACTACGTCGGCAAGGGGCTTTCGGGTGGTGTGGTCGTCGTGCGCCCGGCCCGCGAGGCCGCGGCCATCGGCAACGACGCCCAGAACCACGTGATCGCCGGCAACACCATCGGCTACGGCGCCACCTCGGGCCGGATCCACCTGCGCGGCAAGGCCGGCGAGCGCTTCGCCGTCCGCAACTCCGGCGCCACGCTGGTCGTCGAGGGCGTGGGCGACCACGGCCTGGAGTACATGACCGGCGGCCGGGTCGTCATCCTCGGCGGGACCGGACGCAACCTCGCGGCAGGCATGTCCGGCGGCATCGCGTACGTCCTCGACCTGCGCCCCGCCAACGTCAACGACGGCATGGTGGGCATCGAGGCCCCCACCGCCGCCGACCGCGAGTGGCTGCGCGAGACCGTGCAGCAGCACTACGAGGAGACCGGCTCCACCGTCGCCGCCGAACTCCTGGCCGACTGGGGCAGCGGGGTCTCCCGCTTCTCCAAGATCATGCCGACCGACTACAAGGCAGTGCTCGCCGCCAAGGACGCCGCTGAGCGCGATGGCCTCTCCGAGGCCGAGACCACTCGCAAGATGATGGAGGCGGCACATGGCTGACCCCAAGGGCTTCCTGACCACGGGTAAGAAGCTGGCCGAGCGACGGCCTGTGGACGTTCGTATCCGGGACTGGAACGAGGTCTACGTCGAACGCAGCCTCCTTCCCATCATCGGCAAGCAGGCCGGCCGCTGCATGGACTGCGGCATCCCGTTCTGCCACAACGGCTGCCCGCTCGGGAACCTCATCCCCGAGTGGAACGACCTGGCCTACCGGGACGACTGGACCGGTGCCATCGAGCGCCTGCACGCCACCAACAACTTCCCGGAGTTCACCGGGCGGCTGTGCCCGGCGCCCTGCGAGTCGGCCTGCGTGCTCGGCATCAACCAGGACGCGGTGACCATCAAGAACGTCGAGGTCACCATCATCGACAAGGCCTGGGACCGCGGCGGGGTCACGCCGCAGATCCCGGAGCGGCTCTCCGGCAAGACCGTCGCCGTCGTCGGCTCCGGCCCGGCCGGCCTGGCCGCCGCCCAGCAGCTCACCCGGGCCGGCCACACCGTGGTGGTGTACGAGCGCGCCGACCGCATCGGCGGGCTGCTGCGCTACGGCATCCCCGAGTTCAAGATGGAGAAGCGCCACATCAACCGCCGCATCGAGCAGATGCGGGCGGAGGGCACCCGGTTCCGCACCGGCGTGCACGTCGGCGACGACATCACCGGGCAACAGCTGCGCGAGCGCTTCGACGCCGTCGTGGTCGCCGCCGGTGCCACCACGGCGCGCGACCTGCCGGTGCCCGGACGCGAGCTCAAGGGCGTCCACCAGGCCATGGAGTACCTGCCGCTGGCCAACAAGGTGCAGGAGGGCGACCTCGTCGAGTCGCCGATCAGCGCCAAGGGCAAGCACGTGGTCGTGATCGGCGGCGGCGACACCGGCGCGGACTGCGTCGGCACCGCCCACCGGCAGGGCGCCCTGTCGGTGACCCAGCTGGAGATCATGCCGCGGCCCGGCGACGAGCGCCCCGGGCACCAGCCGTGGCCCACCATGCCGATGACCTACAAGGTCACCTCCGCGCACGAGGAGGGCGGCGAGCGGATCTACTCCGTGAACACCACCCACTTCACCGGCGACGAGGACGGCAACGTCCAGGATCTGCACCTGGTCGAGGTCGAGTTCAAGGACGGCCGGTTCGAGCCCGTCCCGGGCACCGAGCGGGTCATCCCCGCCCAGCTGGTCACCCTGGCGATGGGATTCACCGGGACGGACGTGAAGAACGGCCTGGTCGAGCAGCTCGGCGTGGACCTCGACGCGCGCGGTAACATTGCCCGCGACGGCCGGTTCGCCACCAATGTCGATGGCGTGTACGTCTGCGGAGACGCCGGCCGAGGCCAGTCGCTGATCGTCTGGGCCATCGCGGAGGGCCGCTCGGCCGCTGCCGCGGTGGACAAGTACCTGGGCGGCAAGACCCCGCTTCCCGCCCCGATCCGACCCACGGACCGCCCCCTGGTGGTCTGACGGTCCGACCGGCCCCCTGAACCCCCGGCGCCGCATCGCCGGGAGCTCAACCCGCTGCCCCCGCCAGCGTCGCCGGGCCAACGCGGTCTCCTGGCGCCTGCCCTCTTCCCCGACCAGTTGGAGGGCGGGCGCCGTCGCGTTCCCCGGGCGCCCGTGGTCCAGTTCTCACCCGGCTCTCACCTGCGCGTTCGTCCGTGCACCGAGGGCCGGCTCACAGCTTTCTCCCAGCCTTCGCACAGCGGCCGGAATGCGTCCCGGGACGGGCTGTTGTTCGTCGGTGCCAGGTGGCAGACTGCCGCCGACGGCCGGGGGGCTGCACGAGTGCGGAGGGTGACTTCATTGGGCACGACTCAGGCAGGCGGGGGCGCCACCGTACGGCGTCTGCTGCTCGGCAGCCAGCTTCGCAAGCTCCGCGAGTCCAGAGGCGTCAGCCGCGAGGAGGCCGGCTACTCGATCCGCGCCTCCGAGTCGAAGATCAGCCGGATGGAACTCGGCCGGGTCGGCTTCAAGGAACGCGACGTCGCCGACCTGCTCACCCTGTACGGCGTCGAGGCCGAACAGGAACGCGCCACCGTCCTCGGACTCGTCCGGGACGCCAACGCCAGCTCCTGGTGGCACGAGTACGGCGACGTGCTGCCCGCCTGGTTCCAGAACTACCTGGGGCTGGAGGAGGCCGCCACCGAGATCCGCAGCTACGAGGTCCAGTTCGTCCACGGGCTGCTCCAGACCGCCGACTACGCCCGCGCCGTGATCACCGCCGGCTGCCAGGGCCACGGCGTCTCCGCCGAGGACATCGAACGCCGGGTCGAGGTCCGCCTCAAGCGCCAGGACCTGCTCACCGCCGAGCACCCGCCCCGGATGCTCGCCGTCCTGGACGAGGCCGCGCTGCGGCGCCCCTGGGGCGGCCCCGGGCTGATGCGGGGCCAACTCGACCGGCTGCTCGAACTCGCCGAACTGCCCCACGTGCACCTGCAGGTGCTGGCGCTCGGCACTGCCGGGCTGGCCGCCGAGAGCGGCGCCTTCAGCGTGCTGGGCTTCGCCGAGGCCGAGCTCGCCGACGTGGTCTACCTGGAGCAGTTCACCACCGCGCTCTACGTGGACAAGCCCGCCGAGGTCGCCTCGTACCGCCAGGCGATGGAAGGGCTCCAGGCCGAGGGCCTCAGCCCCGAACAGACCCGCGATCTTCTGCACTCCGTACGCCAGGAGCTATGACACGTCAGTACGATGAGGTCCCATCAGGTCGGGCATGAGAGGGATCAGATGTCGTACTTCTCCGAGTTGGCGCTGCAGTACATCGACGGCGAATGGTGCAGCGGCAGCGGATCCTGGGACATCGTCGACGTCGACCCCTACACCGGCGACAAGCTGGCCACCATCACCGTCGCCACCGTCGCCGAGGTCGACCGGGCCTACCGCGCCGCCGAGCGCGCCCAGCGCGCCTGGGCCGCCACCAGCCCGTACCAGCGCCGACTGGTCTTCGAGCGCGCGCTGCGGCTGTTCGAGGAGCGAGAGGGGCAGATCGTCCAGGCGATCACGGCCGAGCTCGGCGGTACCGCGTTGAAGGCGGGCTTCGAGCTGTCCCTCGTCAAGGACATGCTGCGCGAGTGCCTGCACCTGTCGGTGGCCTCGGAGGGCCGGCTGCTGCCCTCGCCCGCCCCCGGCAAGGAGAACCGGCTCTACCGGCTGCCGGTCGGCGTAGTCGGCGTGATCAGCCCGTTCAACTTCCCCCTGTTCCTGGCCCTCAAGACCGTCGCCCCGGCGCTCGCACTCGGCAACGGCGTGGTGCTCAAGCCGCACCAGGAGACCCCGGTGGTCGGCGGCTCCCTGATCGCGAAGATCTTCGAGGACGCGGGCCTGCCGCCCGGCCTGCTCAACGTGGTGATCACCGACATCGCCGAGATCGGCGACAGCTTCATCGAGCACCCGGTGCCCAAGGTGATCTCCTTCACCGGCTCCGACCAGATCGGCCGGCACGTCGCCACCGTGGCCGCCGCCCACTTCAAGCGGTCGGTGCTGGAACTCGGCGGCAACAGCGCGCTGATCGTGCTGGACGACGCCGACGTCGACTACGCCGTGGACGCGGCCGTGTTCAGCCGCTTCGTCCACCAGGGCCAGGTCTGCATGGCCGCCAACCGGGTGCTCGTCGACCGCGCCGTGCTGGCCGAGTTCACCGAGAAGTTCGTCGCCAAGATCGCCACGCTGACCGTCGGCGACCCCAAGGACCCGGCCACCCACATCGGCCCGCTGATCAACTCCGTCCACGCCGACGCGATCACCAGCCAGGTCGACCAGGCCATCGCCGGCGGCGCCACCGCGCTGCTGCGCGGGAACACGGCCGGAAGCCTGATGGCGCCGACCGTGCTCACCGACCTGCCCGAGGACGCGCCCATCCTGCAGCGCGAACTCTTCGGCCCGGTCGTGCTGCTGGTGCCCTTCGACGGCGAGGACGAGGCCGTCCGGCTGGCCAACCACACGCCCTTCGGGCTCAGCGGCGCGGTGCACACCGCGGACCCCGAGCGCGGTGTGCGGGTCGCCCAGCGGATCGAGACCGGCATGATCCACGTCAACGGCGGGACCATCGCGGACGAGCCGGGAGTGCCCTTCGGCGGCGAGAAGAACTCCGGCGTCGGGCGGCTCAACGGGGAGTCCACGGTGGACGCCTTCACCACGGTGAAGTGGATCTCGGTGCAGCACGGGCGGGCGCCGTTCCCGTTCTAGGACGTCCGCCCCTGAGACGGGTGCGCTACGCGGCGCGGGCCTCCCGGCGGTAACCGCCGGGGGCCTGGCCGAACTCCCGCTTGAAGGCCTTCGCGAAGGCGTACTCCGAGCCGTACCCGGTCTGCGCCGCCACCGACGTCAGCGGCGCCTCCGACTCGCGCAGCAGCCGGGCGGCGGTGGTCATCCGCCAGCGCGTCAGGTACGCCATCGGCGGCTCGCCCACCATCGAGGTGAACCGGCGGGCGAAGGCGGCCCGGGACAGGCCCGCCCGGTCCGCCAGGGACTCCACCGTCCACGGGGTCGCCGGGGCCTCGTGGATCGCCGTCAGGGCGGGCGCGACGGCGGCGTCCCGCAGAGCGGCCGCCCAGCCGGCGGCCGTCGCGGCGGGCTGGTCCTCGAACCAGGCCCGCAGGATGTACAGCAGCAGCGCGTCGATCAGAGCCGGGACGATCCCGGTCGAGCCGATCCGAGGGTTCTCCAGCTCGGCGCCCAACAGCTGGACGGCGGAGGCCAGTTCGGGATGTCGGCCGTGCCGGGTCGGCAGGTGGATCAGGGCCGGCAGCTGGCGGACCACCGGGTGCGGGCGGCCCTGGTCCAGGTGGTAGTTGCCGCACAGCAGGCTGGTGCGGGCGCCGTCACCGCCCAGCGACAGGGTGCCGATCGGCGAACCGCCCTCGACCCGGCAGGCCCCGGCGTCCACCGGCGGGGTGTCCGGGTGGTCGGCCAGCACGTGGCCCCGGCCGTCCCGCAGGAACACCACGTCCCCCGGGCTGAGCGGGACGGGCTCGCCGCCGACGGCCGGATCCACCGGGACCAGCCAGCAGGTGCCGTACAGCACCACGTGGAAACCGGCCCCGACCACCGGGGGCAGACGCAGCGCCCAGGGCGCCCGACCGTCGGTGCGCACGGACGCGGGGTGCGCCGTGCGCATCGAACCCAGTGCCTCGGTCAGGATGTCCAACGCCCGCCCCCAGTGCTCCGCTCGTTCACCGCTGTTCGGTCCGCGCCGCTCAGTCGACGGTCAGCACGACCTTGCCCCGGACGGTACCGGAGCCGACCAGCTCGTGCGCCCGGCCGGCCTCGGCGAGCGGGAGGGCGGCGGCGACGTGCGGGCGGACCAGGCCCTCGTCCACCAGGGCGGCGATCGCCTCCAGCGAGGCGTAGTCGGGCTCGACGGAGACGCCCGCGAAGCGCCGTCCGGCGGCCTCGACCGCGGCGGCGAGCTCCCGGTTCCAGTGCTCCATGATGGTGACGAGGGTCCCGCCCGGCTTGAGCACTTCCAGGGCGCGGGTGCCCTCGGAGGAGGAGTCGAAGACGATGTCGACGTCCTTGACCGCCTCGGTGTAGTCGGTGGTCCGGTAGTCGATCACCTCGTCGGCGCCGAGCTCCCTGAGGAAGGCGTGCTTGGGCTCGCTCGCCAGCCCGATCACGTACGCGCCACGGGCCTTGGCGATCTGCACGGCGAGGTGGCCGACGCCGCCGGCCGCCCGGTGGATCAGCACCCGGTCGCCCGCGCCGACCTTCGCCAGGTCCACCAGGCCCTGCCAGGCGGTCAGCGCGGCCAGCGGCAGCGCGGCGGCCTGGGTGTGGTCCAGGGAGGCGGGCTTGCGGGCCAGTTGGCGGGAGGGCGCGGCCACGTACTCGGCGTACCCGCCGGCGGAGCGCGGGAAGAACGGCATCCCGTACACCTCTTCGCCGACCCGGTAGCGGGCGCCCGGCCCGGCCTCCTCGACCACCCCGGAGATGTCCCAGCCCACCGTGAACGGCGGCTCGCCCAGCAGCGGGAACGCCCCCGCCCGCACCGCCACGTCCACCGGGTTCACCCCGGCGGCCCGCACCCGCACCAGCACCTCGCCGCTCAACGGCTTCGGTCGCTCCACCTCGACCAGCCGCAGCACCTCGGGACCGCCGAACTCCTCCTGGACCACCGCACGCATCGAACTCTCCCTTGCCCGGTCAACACCGGCCCCCCGTGGGGCCGTTCCTGATGTGTTCAACGGTAGGGAGATCGATTGAGCGGATGAATATCCTCAAGTCTTCGCCAGATGTCCGATCGTCTCTCCGGGTGAGTGGATCAGGCTGGGTAGCGGACGAGGCCGTCGGTGGCGAGCTCGAAGTCGAAGGGGGCCGGGATCGGCACCCGGTCGCCGAACTTGCCGTTCCATTGCTGGTGGTAGCCGCCGTCGGAGAGATCCGAGTAGAGGGTGATGTCGCCCTCGCGCGGGTCGATCAGGAGGTAGAGCGGGATGCCCATCAGCGGGTAGTCACGGACCTTGCTGACCAAGTCGTTCTCAGGATTCGACGGCGAGACGATCTCGACCGCGATGGGCGCTTCTTCGGCCGGGATCTGGTTACCGCTCGACTCCAGAGGGATGTAGGTGAGGTCGGGGTTGCGCAGCTTTCCCACGTTGGGGGAGGCGAGGTCGGAGTTCTCGCTCGGCATCATGTCGGACGGGCGGTGTGCGTCGAACTGCTCGCGGATCTGTAGGAGGTTGCGCTGATGGATCGCGGACGGTCCGGCCATCATGATGATCTCGTCGCCGGAGATCTCGATCTTCCATCCGGCCGGGGGTGTCAGGCTCTGCGCGTACTCAAGCAGTCGGGCGTGGCGGTCGGGAATCTGGAACTCGCTCATGGCTCCATTCTTCCACCGAGAACGGCACGAAGGCCGCCTGCACGGGGGCAGACGGCCTTCGTGGAAAGGTGTGACTAGAACACCGGCTGGCCGGCGCGGACCAGGCGCCAGGAGTTGGTGAAGAAGTCGGCGGGGTCGATGACGCCCTTGGCCTTGACCCAGGCGATCATCGTGTTGCGGATCTCGTCGGAGTTCGACCAGACCGCCTTGGCGTTGGCGACGTGCGGGAAGTTGCCGCCGCCGTTGGCGCGGTAGTTGTTGACGGCGAGCACGAACTGGGCGGCCGGGTCGATCGGCTTGCCCTGGTAGCTGAGGTTGACGATCCGCTGGCCCTTGGGCTGGGCGATGTCGATGTCGTAGCTCAGGCCGTAGATCGAGTCGTAGTTGTAGTCCGGGGTGTCCTCGGCGTTGGTCAGGGCGTCCTTGTCGACCGGGGCGCCCGCGGCGAGCTGGTGGAAGAACTTGGCCGAGAACTCCAGGTAGTCCTTGAGCTGGGCGCCCGTCAGGATGCGGGCCTCCAGGGTGTTCTCGTAGATGTACAGGCCGGCGGCGTCGCGCAGCTTGACCTGGCCGGACGGGATCAGCGCGGTGCGGTTGAACGGGGCGGCCTGGGCCAGGACCGGGAGGTTGGCGTACTGCCCGCCCGCCAACGCGGCCTTGACGGCGTCCGCCTGGACCCTGCCGATCAGGTCGACGATCGGGGTGGCCTTGAACCGGGCGTCGGCGATCGACAGCTCGATCTTGCTGGTGCCGATGTTCTGGTTGACGTACGCGACGACCTTCTTGTGCTGGCCGACGATGGCGTCGCTGATCTCCGGGTTCTCCGGCACGGTGTTGGAGTTCAGCACCCGGGAGGAGACCGAGGCGACCTTCCAGTGGCCGTCGACGAACTCGACCTCGAAGTCGAAGCAGCTCAGGCGCTGGCCCCAGCACAGCGGCTCGGAGAGCACGACCGTCTTGCCGGTCTTCTTGTTGACGATGAGGCGCTGCGCGACCTCCTTGTGGGTGTGGCCCACCAGCACCGCGTCGATGTCCGCGACCGTCTCGGCCATCTCGCCGGAGGCGTCCTCGGGCCAGGGGAGCTGGTCGCCGTAGGTGGTGGCCTCGTCGATGCCGGAGTGGGCGGAGACCACGATGACGTCCGCGCCGGCGGCCTTCATCCGGGGCACGTACTTGGCGGCGGTCTCCACGATGCCCGGGAAGACCATCTTGCCGGCCACGTTGGCCTTGTCCCAGATCGCGATGCCCGGGTTGGTGAGGCCGAGGATGCCGACCTTGATCGGGGTGTCCTCGTCCAGCCACACCTCCTTGATCACGTACGGCTTGAAGGCGGGCTTCTCGTTCTTCGCGTGCAGCGCGTTGGCGCCCAGCAGCGGGAACTCCAGCTGGTCCTCGAAGGCCTTCACGGTCGGGATGCCGTAGTTGAACTCGTGGTTGCCGAGCGCGGCGGCGTCGTAGCCCATGAGGTTCATGGCCACGGCCATCGGGTGGTCCGGCACGTTGTCGCCGTCGGTGGCGATCGGCTCGATCCGGGCGTAGTAGTAGGTCAGCTGGGTGCCCTGGATGATGTCACCCGAGTCGATCAGCAGGCAGCGGTCCCAGCCCTTCTCCTCGCGGACCTGGTTGGCCAGGGTGGAGATCTTGGCGAGGCCGACCGCGTTGTGGGCCTTGTCGACGTACTCGGCGTCGGTGAAGTAGTCCCAGTTGAGCACCCGGCCGTGCAGGTCGGTGGTGCCCATCACGGTGAAGGCCTGACGGCGGGGCTGGCGCTTGTCGCCCTTGGCGGCCGCCGTGTCCGGCTCGGCGGCCGCGGCGGCGGGGGCGGCGGCGACGACGGCTCCGCCGGCCAAGGCGGCGCCGGCGGCGGTGGCTGCGGACCGGGTGACGAAGTCACGGCGGTTCAGGGACATGGACGACTCTCCCGAGTGGGGACGACGGCGATGGACCGTCAACTTTGGTTACGTGCGGCGTGCGTGGCGCGCGTGCGCGGATGCCGTGGACGCGCGTAGAGGAACGCGCGTAGAAGTCTGCCGTGCGGGCCCGGCCGCTGGATAGCCCCCAGACGTTTCCAACAGGTGAGATCTTGGCGACTCGTTCGTGACCGAGGCGGGTGGAGGAAGGGGAAGTACGGGGACGGGATGGTCGATTTCCGGCCGGCGGAGCCCGGCTCAGTCGAGTTCGGAGGAAAGCTGCTTGACCTCGCGGGCGAGCTCCGCCGCCGGATCCGGTGCGTCCGGGCCCGCCCAGGGCAGCCAGGTTTGTGCCCGCAGGTAGCCGTCCACCGCGACCGGCAGGCGGTGCGCGACGATCCGCTCCGCCACCGGACCGGGGCCGGTCTCGCACAGCGCGGCCAGCAGGGCGTCGACCCCGGCGGTGGCGGGCAGCGGGACGGTGCCCAGGTAGGCGGCGAGCGCCTCCAGCTCCGGCTGGGGCACCGGCACCCTTCCCGTCGGCCTCGGCGGCACACTGGGCTTCGGCGGCACCACCCGGAGTTCCTCGGGCTTCTCGGACTCCTCGGACTCCTTGGGCTTCTCGGACTCCATGGGCTTCTCGGACTTCTCGGGCTTCTCGGGCGGATCCGGCTGGCGGGTCGGCCCCGGCGGCGGCGGGCCCGGGGTCAGCAGCGCGCCGACCCCGTACAGCCCGGCCACCACCCCGGGCCACCAGGCCCCGCCCAACCCGGCGAAGTGCAGCCCCAGGCCGACAGCGCCGCCCGCGCAGCCGACCAGGTTCTTGGCCGACTCCAGGTATCGCAGGGCCTGCCGGCCGAACCCGTCACTGGTAGCCACGGATCTCCTCGAACACCCCGTCCAGCGAGCCGCCTCCGTCGAACAGCTTGCCGCCGCTGATGTCCGCGACCCCCTGCAGCTGACTGACCGCCGCCTCGCCGAACTTGATCGGGAACACCGGGATCGACTTCTCGCCGGCCGGCAGCCCGTCGTGGAAGCGCTTGAAGTCGCCGTCCGTGGCGCCCTCGTTGCTCTCCCCGTCGGTCATCAGCACGATCGAGGTGAACCGGTCGTCGTTCGCCGCCTGCTGCTGGCGCTCGATCACCCGGTACGCCTGCTCCAGCGAGTCGTACAGCGCGGTCCCGCCCGAGGCCGACAGCGACTGCACGTCCGCGTTGATCGACGCCAGCTCCGCCTCCGGACCCGGCTGGCCGCCGGAGGCCGGGACGGCGTGCGTCTTCGTCCACTTCACCTGGGAGGCGAAGGAGATCAGCGTCACCTCCTCGCGGTCCCGGAAGCGGCGCACCCCGCGGGTGTCGTCCGTACCGGTCAGCCGGCTCAGCGCCGCCTTCAGCGCGTTCAGCCGCGAGCCCTCCATCGAACCCGAGGTGTCCAGCACGTACACCGTCCGCGACGGGCGGCGCAGCTCGTTCTGGTACGAGGCCAGCAGGCCGTCCGCCACCGCCCGGGTGCCCGGGAACGGCAGCTCGCGGCGGCGGTCGGTGGGCAGCCCGGCGGCCGGCGCGGTGCCCGCCGTCACCGGGCGGCGCAGCGTCAGCTCCGAGATGCGCTGCTGCACCTCCGGCTTCAGCAGGTAGGAGGTCAGCTTCTGGAAGGACTCGCGCTCGCTCTGCGCGCTCGAGGACAGCAGCGACAGCGGGTAGTCCGCCGAGACCACGCCGTCCTGCGGACGCACCACGGTGAGCCTCTGGTCGGGCGACAGCGTCTTGTTCAGCGACAGCAGCACCGACTCGTAGTTCACGAGGGCGCCGACCTTGCCGGGCTCGGCCTTGGTGTACGCCTGCGCCAGCCAGCCGGAGGAGCCGGAGGTCAGCTTCTGGCCGGTGAAGAACTGCTTCAGCTGCGGGGTCGCCTTCTGCACGTCCGCCTCGGTGAGCGCCGCCCCCGCGCCGGAGAAGGCCGCCGCCACCGCGACCAGGGTGGAGAAGCCGGAGTTGGAGCGCGAGGGGTCGGACATCCCGTACGACAGCTTCCCGGCCGCGGCCGCGTCGCCGATCTGCGCCCAGGTGACCTTCGAACCGTCACCCCAGCCCAGGTCGCCCAGTACCGAGGAGCGCACCCCGACGGCCACCGGGGAGACCATCACCGGGGTCTCCGACAGCACCTTGGACTTCCCGGTCGGATCCAGGCGCAGGTACTGGTTGGACGGGAACCAGACCGCGTCGTACTTGCCGTCCGCCCGGCCCGAGGAGACCGCGTCCGCGCCGTCCAGGGTGCCGGTCCAGGCGAACTGCACCGTCACCCCGGTGGCCTTTCTGGCCTCGTCCAGGACCGGCTGCAGGTCCTGCAGTTCACTGCCCGCCAGGATGCGCAGCACCCCGGGACGGGCGGTCTCGGCGACCGTGGGGTCGGGGCCGGGCTCGGGGCTGGAGGAGGTGCAGGCGGAGGCCGCCGCGAGCACGGCCGCCAGCGCGGCCGCGGCCCAACCGCGGTGCTTCAACCGGACGTTCACTTCGGGCTCTCCTTCGCCGCCTTGGTCAGCTTGAGCAGGTTGTCCAGCGACGGCACGGGCGCCTGCCTGACCTTCGCCGCGTTCAGGTCCTGGGCGAAGACCGGCTGCTTGATGTTCTTCACCTGGTCGGCGAAGGCGCCGCTACTGGCCTGCGGGCGGAACCCGAACCTGACCTCCTGGGCGCGCAGCGTCTCGTCGTTCTGGAGCAGGTCCGCGAGCTTCCGCCCGTTCTCGGTGCGGGCGATGATGGTGTGGTCGGAGTACGCCGTGGTGTCCGGGTACATCACCACCATGTCCCCGGTCGGCTGCCCCTGCACCGCCATCGCGGCGACCTGGGACTCGTAGCCGAAGATCAGCGGATTGCCGACGCCCGCGAGGAAGTCCCGGAACGGCTCGTCGCTGCTGCTCTTCTGACCGCCCTGCAGCGCGGTCGCCTGGTGCAGGACGGACCGGGCGGAGTCGACGCCCGCGTCGTCCGAGACCACCAGGTGGTTGTTCAGGACGAACGACAGCAGCGCGATGTACAGCGCACCCGAGGAGGAGCTCTCCGGATCGGTGGTGGTGACGAAGATCGGGCCGGACAGTTCGCCGTGGCCCTCGGTCTTCGTCAGGTCCTGCCACTTGTGGGTCGTCTTCAGGTCGTTGACGTACTCGTCCATCTTGAACGTCCAGACGCCCGACTCGTTCGAGGCGAGTTTGTTGTCCAAGAGGATCTGCGCGACCGGCGCGTGCGCCACCACCACCAGCGGTGAGTAGAACGGCACCAGCGGGGAGTCCTGCAGCCCCCAGTTGCGCTGGATCTCGCGGGCCGGCGCGGTGCTCGCCGGGAACGCGAAGTCGAGCGTGGAACTGCTCTTCGCCTGCTCGCTCATCGTCCACGAGCCGGTCGAGTCGGTGTGGACCTCCAGGCCCTGCTTCGCCAACTCGGCTTTCACCTCCGGGCTTTCGAAGAAGGCCCGCTTCTCCGAACCGATCAGCCCGGTGACCGTGACCAGCTTCTTCGGGTCCTTGTCGTCCGGGATCAGTGCGTACGTCACACCGCCCAGCAGCACTAAGGCCGCGAGCACCCCCAGAGCGCGTCTCATGCCGAGCGCCTCCCCCTCGTCCGCTCCGTCGTCCGGGTGGTCACCCGGGGGTGACGAGCGTCCCGCCGGGCGGGGAGCACGGACGGACGGGACGGTGAACCGGGGGTGAACACCGCTTCACGGAATCGCATCGGCGGAGGATCCGGAGGGCGATCCGGGGGCGGTGTCCGTACGGCCGTCGCACACCGGTCCGAGGGTGTGTCAGATTGTTCAACTCGCCTTACGCCAAAGGTCATCCCGCAGCCCGGACCCGCGTCGCGGTTACGCGCCGGTAATGCCTACCCTCAGCTGTATGCGCCGAGCAAAAATCGTCTGCACCCTCGGGCCCGCCACCGACTCGTACGACCGGATCAAGTCCCTGGTCGACGCCGGGATGGACATCGCCCGATTCAACCTCAGCCACGGCTCCCACGCCGAACACGAGGAACGCTACCGCCGCGTCCGCAAGGCCGCCGACGAGACCGGCCGCAGCGTCGGCGTCCTCGTCGACCTTCAAGGCCCGAAGATCCGGCTCGACACCTTCGCCCACGGACCGGTACTTCTCGAACGCGGCGACGAGTTCACCATCTCCACCGACAAGGGCGTCGTGGGGGACAAGGACATCTGCGGCACCACCTACACCGGACTCGCCGGCGACGTCAGCCGCGGCGAACGCATCCTCGTCGACGACGGCCGCGTCACCCTCGAAGTCGTCGCCGTCGACGGACCGCGGGTGCGCTGCCTCGTCATCGAAGGAGGGCTCGTCTCCGACCACAAGGGCCTCAACCTCCCCGGCGTCGCCGTCTCCGTCCCCGCACTCAGCGACAAGGACATCGCCGACCTGCGGTGGGGGCTGCGCGCCGGAGCCGACCTGATCGCACTCTCCTTCGTGCGGAACGGGCGCGACATCGAGGACGTGCACCGGGTGATGGCCGAGGAAGGGCGGTACGTCCCGGTCATCGCCAAGATCGAGAAGCCCCAGGCGGTCGAGAACCTGGATTCCATCGTGGACGCCTTCGACGGCATCATGGTGGCCCGCGGCGACCTGGGCGTGGAGATGCCCCTCGAACAGGTCCCGCTCGTCCAGAAGCGCGCCATCAAACTGGCCCGGCGCAACGCCAAGCCGGTCATCGTGGCGACCCAGATGCTCGACTCGATGATCAACGCCTCCCGGCCGACGCGTGCGGAGGCCTCCGACGTCGCCAACGCGGTGTTGGACGGGACGGACGCGGTGATGCTCTCCGGGGAGACCTCGGTGGGCAAGTACCCGGTCGAGACCGTCAAGACCATGGGCCGCATCATCGAGGCCGCCGAGAACGACATCCTCGCGGCCGGCCTGCCCCCGCTGACCGCCGGCAGCAAGCCGCGCACCCAGGGCGGCGCCGTCGCCCGCGCGGCCGCCGAGATCGGCGACTTCCTGCACGCCAAGTACCTGATCGCCTTCACCCAGTCCGGCGACACCGCCCGCCGCCTGACCCGCTACCGGTCACCGATCCCGGTGCTCGCCTTCACCTACGAACCGGCCGTGCGCAGCCAACTCGCCCTCACCTGGGGCGTGGAGACCTTCCTCGGCCCGTTCGCCCCGACGACGGACCAGATGGTCGAACAGGTCGACGCGGCGCTGCTGTCGCTCGGCCGCTGCCAGAAGGGCGACATCGTCGTCATCACGGCCGGTTCGCCTCCGGGCCTGGCCGGCTCCACCAACCTCGTCCGCGTCCACCACGTGGGGACCCTGGACGTCTGACGGCCTTGGGCGGCATCCCTCGTGTGAGGGTGCCGCCCAACTGCTTGCCTGGGAGACAATTACTGAGATGAGCGACCACAGGCACGCACTCTGGCGTGACATCCGCGAACAGATCATGAACCGCCCAGGCGCAGGCGCGGCCTACGAGGCCGCCAAGGCCCGCTTCGAAAGCGAGGAACAGCAGCGGCTGGACATGGACGAGCCCGAGGACACCTGAACCGCTGCGCTGCCGTCAGTACTTCGGGCCGATGTGGGTGTCCATGAGGGCCACGGAGTCCTTGCGGGCGATGGAGACGTTCGTGGCGCCGTTGGACCGGGACGCGGGCTTCCACTGGACGCCGACGGCGTCGAGGGTAGCGGTGAAGAGGCCGATGATGTCGGCCGAGGTGTTGGTGAAGAAGTAACGCGGGTACTCGTAGCGCTTTGTGACTCCGGCGACCGTGCGGGTGGCCCAGTTGGTGATGCGGCAGCCGTCGGAGTGGATCAGACCGCGCAGGAACTCCCAGGGGTGGGCGTCCACGATCTCCTGCTGCCATGGCGCGAGGGCGATCGACCGCAGGTGCTTCGGGCCGTGGCCGTGCTGGGGGAAGAGGCAGGGCCAGTGCTTGCTGGTGCTGACGACGCTGGTGCAACCGGGCGCGTGGACGCGCAGGACTTTGTTCTGCGGCATGACGGCGGAGACGGCCCGCTCGCACTCGTCGATGAGACCGGGCCAGGCGTCGCAGCAGGCGATGCGGAGGGCGTACACCTGGCGGCGGCCCTCGCTGATGCAGCCGTCGCCGAGGTAGAGGCCGAGCAGGTAGGCGTAGTCGGCGCGCGGGTGTGGGGGGTCGAGACGGCCGCTGCTGACCGGGCACTCGGCCGTCATGCGTGGACTGGGGACGGCACCGGATGCCCACTCGCGGATCGCGAATCGGGATATTCCGGTCGCGCGGCTGACTTGGCTGATGGTCAGCCCGGAGGCGTGGAGGTCGAGTGCTCGCTGCCGCGTGGCCATGTCGTACATGGCGCTGTCAGAACTTCGGGCCGATGTGGGCGTCCATGAGGGCGACGGAGTCCTTGCGGGCGATCGAGATGTTGATTTGGCCGGTAGGGCGGGGGATCGAGGCCTTCCACTGGACGCCGACGGCGTCGAGAGTGGCGGTGAAGAGGCCGATGATGTCGGTCGAGGTATTCGTGAAGAAGTAACGCGGGTACTCGTAGCGGTGGACCTCACCCCGGACGGTCTTGGTCGTCCAGTTGGTGATCCGCGTGCCGTCCGAGTGGATGAGGCCGCGAAGGAACTCCCAGGGGTGGGTGTCGACGATCTCCTGCTGCCAGGGCTCCAGGACGATGGCGCGTTCGTGCTTCTTGCCCGGGCCGTGCTGGGGGAAGTAGCAGGGAAGGTGCTTCGAGTACACCTTGACGTTGTGACAGCCGGGCCGCCGAACCCGGCAAGGGGTCAGGGTGGGCAGAACCTGTCGCATTGCCGCCTCGACGGCGTCCATGATGCCGGGCCACTTGTCGTCGCAGGTTATGAAAAGGCTGGGAACTCGATGCTGCTTCGGGTGGCTGATATGACCGTCGCCCAGGTAGAGCCCGAGCAGGTATGAGTACGCGGGGCGGTTCAGGTTGTCGCTGTAGCAGCGCAGGCAGGTGGAGCGCTTGCGGCCGGGGAGTTCGCCCCGCTTGGCAAGATCGCGATGCTTCCACCAGGAGACCGTGCCAACGGGAACACCCAGTCGGTGGGCAGTCTCGGCGGTGCCGATGCCGCCGCGCAGGAGGTCGACAGCCCGCTCGCGCACAGAGAGCTCGTACATGTGACCGAGCGTGTGCGAACCCAGTGAGGAAGTCTGGCAAACGGTCGAGTCTTCACTCGAATCAGTGAAGATCGCTAACCACTGTCCGACTGGCGGATTCCTTCGATTCGAAGGAAAAGTGCCCCGAGTGGGATTCGAACCCACACTGTATGGTGTTTGAGACCATTGCCTACTGCCAATTGGGCTATCGGGGCCTACGATTTGAAGGCGGCCGCCTTGAAGTCGTGTCTCAAACATACCGTGTCTAGGTACCCTCGTGCATGCAGTACCCCGCCGGAACTAGGAGCCCCGTGAGCACCGCCGACGAGCAGGCGCAGCCGCTTGAGACCGATTCGCCCCAGATCACCCGGATTGTGATCGCCGAGGACGAGGCGCTGATCCGCCTTGACCTCAAGGAGATGCTCGAGGAGGAGGGGTACACCGTCGTCGGCGAAGCGGGGGACGGGGAGACGGCGGTGCGGCTCGTGGAGGAGCTGAAGCCGGACCTGGCGATCTTCGACGTGAAGATGCCGGTTCTGGACGGGCTCTCCGCGGCTGAGCAGATCCACGAGAAGCACCTGGCGCCGGTTCTGATGCTGACCGCTTTCTCGCAGCGGGAGCTGGTGGACCGGGCGCGGGACGCCGGGGCGATGGCGTACATCGTGAAGCCGTTCTCCAAGTCGGACCTCGTCCCCGCGATCGAGATGGCGGTGTCGCGGTACACCGAGATGCGGGCGCTGGAGAAGGAGATCGGGGATCTCACCCAGCGGCTGGAGACCCGGAAGCTGGTGGACCGGGCGAAGGGTGTGCTGCAGACGAAGTTCGGGCTGAACGAGCCGGCCGCGTTCCGGTGGATCCAGAAGACCTCGATGGACCGGCGGATGACGATGGCGGCGGTGGCCGAGGCGGTCATCGAGGAGGGCGAGGCCCAGGACCGCAAGAAGGCGGAAGAGGGCAAGTCCGAGTAGGACGAGCAGGACCTGTGGAAGGGGCCCGGCAGATCGGATCTGCCGGGCCCCTTCGCGTATAGCGGTTCAGCGGCTCAGTCCTCGCCGAGGTAGGCCTTGCGGACGGACTCGTCGTGGAGGAGGTCGGCTCCCGTCCCGGAGAGGACGATGCGGCCGGTTTCCATGACGTAGCCGCGGTCGGAGAGCGACAATGCCGCCTGGGCGTTCTGCTCGACCAGGAGGATGGTCGTACCGCTCGCCTTGAGCTCGACGATGGTGGCCATGATCTTCTGCATCATCAGCGGCGAGAGCCCCATCGAGGGCTCGTCCAGCATGAGCAGCTTGGGCTGGCTCATCAGCGCCCGGCCCATGGCGAGCATCTGCTGCTCACCGCCCGACAGCGTCCCGGCGGCCTGCTTGCGGCGCTCGCCGAGGATCGGGAAGAGGCCGTAGGCCCGTTCCACGTCGGCGGCGATGCCGGGGGCGTCGCTGCGCAGGAAGGCGCCGAGGAGGAGGTTCTCCTCGATGGTCATCCGGGGGAAGATGTGCCGGCCTTCGGGGGAGTGGGCCAGGCCCAGGGCGACGATCTTGTGGGCGGGGACGGTCGAGAGGTCCTGGCCGTCGAAGGTGATCCGGCCGGCGGTGGGCTTGAGCAGGCCGGAGAGGGTGCGCAGGGTGGTGGTCTTGCCGGCGCCGTTGGTGCCGATGAGGGTGGTGACCTCGCCCTGGTTGACGGTGAAGCTGATGCCCTTGACGGCCTCGATCTTGCCGTAGGCGACGCGGAGGTCCTCGACCTCGAGGAGTGCGGTCACTGGTCGTTCTCCGTAGCGGTCTCCGAGACACTCGTGTCTTCGAGCGGGGCGCCGAGGTAGGCGGTGATGACGCGTTCGTCGTTCTGGACGGTCTCGCGGTCGCCTTCGACGATCTTCTGTCCCTGGACCAGGACGGCGGTCCGGTCGCAGAGGTTGAAGATGAAGCGCATGTCGTGCTCGATGACGAGGATCGAGATGCCCTTGTCGCGGATGGCGAAGACGAGCTCCTCGGCGGCCCGGGTCTCCTGGGGGTTCATGCCCGCGGTGGGTTCGTCGAGCAGGAGCAGTCCGGGGTCGGAGGCGAGGGCGCGGGCGATCTCCAGCTTGCGCTGCTCGCCGTAGGGCAGGTTGCGGGCGAGATGCTCGGCCTTGTCGGCGAGGCCGGTGAAGTCGAGCAGGTCCATGGCCCGTTCGCGGCTCTCGGCTTCGGCGCGGTGGTAGCCGGGGCCGCGCAGGATGGCGGAGAAGATGCCTTCCTTGGTGCGGGTGTGGCGGCCGACGAGGACGTTCTCCAGGACGGTCATGTTGGCGAAGAGCCGGATGTTCTGGAAGGTGCGGGCGATGCCGGCCTGGGTGACCAGGTGGGGTTTGGGGGGCAGTACGGCGCCGCGGTAGGAGACGCGGCCTTCGGTGGGGACGTACAGGCCGGTGAGGCAGTTGAAGAAGGTGGTCTTGCCGGCGCCGTTGGGGCCGATCAGGCCGATGATCTCGCCCTCGCCGACGGTGAGGGAGACGTCGTTGACGGCGGTGAGGCCGCCGAAGCGCATGGTGACGCCGGTGACTTCGAGCAGGGGCTTGACGCCTTGGGGCGCTTCGTCCAGGGGAGCAGCAGCGGTGGTCATGGGGTGGGTCACGCCCCTGCCTTGGTGAGTGCGGTGGTGTCGTCGCCGGTGGGTTGGGCCGGGATGGCGGCCTCGTGGAACTCCAGCTGCCGGCGCCGGTTGGGGATGAGGCCTTCGGGGCGGACGCGCATCAGGACGATGAGGGCGGCGCCGAAGGCGAGGAGCTGGTAGTCGGAGAGGAATTCGAGCTTCTTCGGGATGAGGAAGAGGAGGGTGGCGCCGGCCAGTGGGCCGCTGATGGTGCCCATGCCGCCGAGGATGACGGCGGCGAGGAGGAAGGCGGAGTTGGGCGGCAGGGCTTCGGCGAAGGTGTACTGGTCGGGGGTGACGGTGTAGCTGACGTGGGCCTGGACGGTGCCGGCGAGGCCGGCGAGGCAGGCGCCCATGGCGAAGGCGAGCAGTTTGAGGCGGAAGCCGTTGATGCCCATGGCTTCGGCGGCGGTCTCGTCCTCGCGGATGGCGACCCAGGCGCGGCCGATGCGGGAGTTGCCGACCCGGGCGAAGACCAGTACGACCAGGGCGGTGACGAGCAGCATCAGCAGGTAGTAGTTGGAGAAGCGGCCGAGTTCGATGCCGGCGACGGTGTGGGTCTTGCCGAGGTCGAAGCCGAGGATCTCCAGGTCGGGGATGCGGGGGATGCCGTTGGAGCCGTTGGTGATCTTGGGGCCGGTGGTGCCGTTGAGGTTGAGCATGGTGATGCGGAAGATCTCGCCGAAGCCGAGGGTGACGATGGCGAGGTAGTCGCCGCGCAGCCGCAGGGTGGGGGCGCCGATCAGGACGCCGAAGATCATGGAGACGACGGCGCCGGTGAGCATCGCGGCCCAGAACGGGAACTGGACGTGGATGGGCGAGGCGGGGGAGCCGGAGACCAGGGCGGCGGCGTAGGCGCCGACGCCGAGGAAGGCGACGTACCCGAGGTCGAGCAGGCCGGCCAGGCCGACGACGATGTTGAGGCCGAGGGCGACGGTGGCGAAGATCAGGATGTTGGTGGCGACGGAGGTGTACTGGTCGCTGCTCTGGGTGAACGGGAAGCTGGCCGCGGCGGCGAAGGCGGCGCCGGTGGTGACCGGGCGGTGCTTGACGGTCAGGGCGCGCAGCCGGGCGAGCAGGCCGGACTTGCCGAGCGCGGCGACCACGAAGCCGGCGAGCAGCAGGTAGCCGGTGAAGAGTTCGCCGTACTCGGTGTCGATGCCGAAGGTGATCGCGTAGAGGCCGAGTCCGAAGGCCAGGACGATGATCAGAACCTCGACCCAGGAGGGGAGTTGGCGGGGGGCTTCGAGCGGGCGCTCGATCTTGCCCAGGCGCAGTCCGCTGTTGGCGAGGTGGCCGAGCTGGAGGAGCAGGACGGCGCCGGTGGCGATGGCGAGGGCGCCGGACAGGGCGGTCATCACCGGGGCGACGGGCTGGTCGTCGGGGATGGCGTGGGCGGCGAACCAGCCGATGGGGGCGGCCGGGACGAGCAGGAAGAGCCGCTTGTCGACGATTCGCAGCGGGACGTGGGTGCGGCGCTCCAGCGGCAGCCCGAGGGCGCCGAGGACGGTGATCAGGCCGCCGGCGGCGAGGACCCAGCCGCCGGGTTCGAGGTTGGCGAGGCCGCCGAGTTCGACGGAGATGGCGGCGACGGAGTAGGCGGCGACGGTGAGGGCGCCGGTGGCGGCGTACAGGACGGCGTTGTTGCTGCGGGCGGGGGCTGCCCAGCGCAGGCCGGGGACGCCCTGGCCGGCGAGGAGGAGCAGCAGGGTGAGGACGCCGGCGACGATGGCGAGCCACTGGAGGCCGGCCGGGGAGCCGAAGTAGGTGAGGTCGCCGGGGAAGTCGCTGGTCCAGGTCCAGGACATGGCGGCGGAGGCGGCGACGGCGAGGGCGCCGAGGCCGGTGAGGGCCGCGGCGGCGCGGGCCGGCAGGGGGATGACCGGGGTGGTTTCGGTGCTGGTGGTGGTCATGGTGGTCACGCCCTGTCCGCGACGCGCTCGCCGAGCAGGCCTTGTGGCCGGACGAGGAGCACGAGGATGAGGAGTACGAAGGCCCAGACGTCCTTCCAGGCGCCGCCTCCGAAGAGGTCCATGCCGGGCAGGTGCTGGATGTAGCCGGTGGCGAGGGCTTCGGCGAGGCCGAGGGCGATGCCGCCGAGCATGGCGCCGTAGATGTTGCCGATGCCGCCGAGGACGGCGGCGGTGAAGGCCTTGAGGCCGAGGATGAAGCCCATCCGGAAGTCGACCTGGCCGCTGCGCAGTCCGTAGGCGACGGCGGCTACGGCGGCGAAGGCGGCGCCGATGGCGAAGGCCAGCACGATGATGCGGTCGGTGTCGATGCCCATCAGCTTGGCGGTGTCCGGGTCCTGGCTGGTGGCCTGCATGGCTCGGCCGGAGCGGGTGCGGGTGACGAACCAGCCGAGGGCGAGCATGCACAGCGGGGCGGCGATGATCAGGAAGAGGTCGCTGCGCTGGATGGTGACGGAGCCGAGGCTGAAGGGGTCGCCGGGGATCTTGGGGAAGACCCGGGCCTTCTTGGCGTCGGGGTAGAAGGAGAAGACGAGTTGCTGGAGGAAGATGGACAGCCCGATCGCGGTGATCAGTGGGGCGAGCCGGGGGGCGTTGCGCAGTGGCCGGTAGGCGAAGCGCTCGGCGGCGACGGCGGTGAGGGTGGAGACCAGGATGCCGGCGATCAGCATGAGTGGTAGGGCCAGCCACATGGTGGTGCCGCCGGGGAGGGCGAGGTAGGCGGTCAGGGCGCCGAAGCCGCCGACCATGACGATCTCGCCGTGGGCGAAGTTGATGAGCTGGACGATGCCGTAGACCATCGTGTAGCCGATCGCGACGAGCCCGTAGAGGGCGCCGAGGATCAGGCCGTTGGCCAGCTGCTGCGGTAGGTCGTGCACCGCTGGGCCTCCGTAGTGCGTTCGGGGGTGTCCGCGTGGGTGGTGGATGTGGGGGCGCGCGGGGGCACTCGTGGCGCCCCCGCGCGCTGGTGGAGCCGTTCCCGAGTGGTCGTCGACCTCTCGGGGGCCGTCAGCCGCTGAAGGTGCCGGACTTCTCCACGGCCCACTTGCCGTCCTTGACGGTGTAGACGGTGAGCTGCTTGTTGGTGGTGTCGCCGAACTCGTCGAAGGAGACCTTGCCGGTGACGCCGTCGAAGGAGACCTGCTGGACGGCGTCGCGGACGGCGGTGCGGGCGTCGGCGCCGGTGGGGAGCTTGCCCTTGTCCTTCACGACGTTCTTGACGGCCTGGATGATGGCCCAGGCGCTGTCGTAGGAGTAGCCGCCGTAGGTCTCGTAGGCGTCCTTGTAGGCGGCCGCCTTGTAGTCGGCGATGAACTTCTTGGCGGTGTCGAGGGATTCGACGGGCAGGCCGACGGCGGTGGCGAAGTCGCCCTGGCTCTTGGGGTTGAGCTTGATGAAGTCGGCGCTCTGGATGCCGTCGCCGCCCATCAGCGGGATGTTGACGCCGGCTTCCTTGAGCTGGAGGGAGAGCGGGCCGGCCGCGGGGTACTCGCCGCCGTAGTAGACGGCGTCGGCGCCGGAACTCTTGACCTTGGTGACGATGGCGGCGAAGTCGCGGTCGTCGGGGTTGACGTGCTCCTCGCCGGCCAGGGTGCCGCCGAGCTTGGTGAACTCGCCCTTGAAGGTGGCGGCGAGGCCGGCGCCGTAGGTCTTCTGGTCGTCGATCAGGAAGACCTTGGTCTTCTTGGCGTCGTTGTAGAGGAACTGGGCGGCGAAGGGGCCCTGGACGGCGTCGGTGGTGGCGGTGCGGAAGTAGGACTTGAAGGGGCGCTTCTTGTCGCCGCTGGCCCACTTCTCGCCCTGGCTGAGGGCGACGCCGGTGTTGGCGGGGGAGATCTCGACCAGGTTCTTGTCGTCGAAGATCTGCTGCATCGACTGCGCGACGCTGGAGTTGAGCGGGCCGACGACGCCGAGGACCTTGTCGTCGGCGACCAGCTGGGTGGCGTTCTGCTGGCCGGGGGCGGGCTTGCCGGTGTCGTCCAGGGCCTTGACCTCGAACTTGACGCCGGGGACCTCGTTGGTGGCATTGGCGTTCTTGACGGCGAGGTCGACGGAGTTGCGGATGCCGAGGCCGAGGGCGGAGAGGTCGCCGGTGAGCGGGGCGTCGACGCCGATGACGACGGTGGTGGAGGCGCTGTTGTCCTTGCCGCCGGCGTTGTCGCCGGACTTCCCGCCGCGGGAGCCGCAGGCGCTGAGGCTGAGGGCGCCGATCACGGCAATGCTCACGACAACTGCTGAACGATGACGCACGAGGGTCCCCTTCGGTTCAGGAGGCGCCCGCGCCTGAGTGGCGGGAGCCGGGTTGCGCGGGAGGGTCGGGCCCATTCCGGATGGCGCGGTGACTGGCCGTGACTCTAGGCGTCGTTGGGCGGCTCGGGCAGTGGTGTGAGCAGGCTGTGATTCTCTTGTTATGAGCACACGGAGCAATTGTCTCAGCATGTGGTCGTTCTGGCTCGACCGACCCCGAACTGTCGGGCACTTACTTGCTGGTAGAGCGATGTAAGGGCCAGATATGGGGGTTGCAGCTGGCATCGTCGATAATCGGACACTCGCGTCCGGTGCTCTGCTTTCGGCCGTGCGCGTCCGGATTTCGGACAAGGGGCGTGTGGCGAAGAAGGTCCGGGGCGCCCGGGGGTCTCGGAGTCGCCGTTTTCTTGGATTTCCTACTTGTTACGCAGCGTCACAAGTGTGAGGGTCGTGTCGATCGCCTCCGGACATGCCGCCGCCCCCTTGTCCAGACCAACGCCTGCCCAGGGCGATGGAAGGTCAAACAAGGGGGCGGGAAAGGGACTTGATGTTGAATTTGCTGCAACTGTTGGTAGTCGTACCGCTGTCGCGGTCCCGGGACCTGCCGCGGGACTACAGGTCGCGCAGCATGCAGGTCAGTCGGCAGCTGGTGATCCGCTTGCCGGTGTCGTCGGTGATCGCGATCTCGTAGGTGGCGGCGGTGCGGCCCTTGAACACCGCCGTCGCCACCCCGGTGACCAGACCGGAGGTGGCCGAGCGGTGGTGGGTGGCGTTGAGGTCCACGCCCACCGCGTAGCGGCCCGGGCCCGCGTGCAGCATCGCGCCGATCGAGCCCAGCGTCTCGGCCAGCGCCGCCGAGGCGCCGCCGTGCAGCAGTCCGTACGGCTGCTGGTTGCCCTCCACCGGCATGGTTCCGACCACGCGGTCGCCGGAGGCCTCGACGATCCGGATGCCGAGCTTCTCGCCGAGGTGGCCGCCGGAGAAGGTCTCCGGGCTCACCCCGAGCTTGGCGAAGTGGTCCAGCACGTCCTGCGGGACCTTCAGGACGGGGGCGGTGTCGGGGGCCGCGTCGGTCATGGGGGAACTCCTGCCGCTCGGGGGTCACGTCGTCGTGCTGGCTGTGATCGTACGACCGTCCTACTCGTGGGTAGTGCCCGCGCCACCCGCCTGGCGCGGCTTTCGCCGGTGCCCCTTTTGTCGGTGCCGGGCCATAGGATCGGTGGCCGGTAGTGGAATCGGCAGGAACGGACGTTGACGTGGCTACGCAGAGTACGGACAAGGGCGCGACGGGTGGCGCTGGGGCCGGCCCCCGGCCCCGGCTGATGCTGCTCGACGGGCACTCGATGGCCTACCGGGCCTTCTACGCCCTGCCCGTGGAGAACTTCAACACCGCCACCGGGCAGCCCACCAACGCGGTCTACGGCTTCGCCTCGATGCTCGCCAACACCGTCCGGGACGAGGCGCCCACCCACCTCGCCGTCGCCTTCGACCTCTCCCGGCAGACCTTCCGCTCCGTCGAGTTCCCCGACTACAAGGCCAACCGCGCCAAGACTCCGGACGAGTTCCGCAGCCAGGTCGGCCTGATCGGCGAACTGCTCGACGCCATGAACATCCCCCGGCTCACCGTCGAGGGCTTCGAGGCCGACGACATCATCGCCACCCTGGCCACCGCCGCCGAGGCGGCCGGTTACGACGTCGACATCGTCACCGGCGACCGCGACTCGCTCCAGCTGGTCACCGACCACGTCACCGTGCTCTACCCCACCAAGGGCGTCTCCGAGCTCACCCGCTTCACCCCGGAGAAGGTGGCCGAGAAGTACGGCGTCACCCCGCGCCAGTACCCCGACCTCGCGGCCCTGCGCGGCGACCCGTCCGACAACCTGCCCGGCATCCCCGGCGTGGGCGAGAAGACCGCCGCCAAGTGGGTCAACCAGTTCGGCTCCTTCGACGAACTCGTCTCCCGCGCCGACGAGGTGAAGGGCAAGATCGGCGAGAAGCTGCGCGACAACCTCGACTCGGTCAAGCGCAACCGGGTGCTCACCGAGCTGGTCCGCGACGTCGAACTCCCGCTGGGCGTGACGGACCTGGCCCGCCAGCCCTTCGACAAGGCCGCCGTCGGCACCCTGATGGAGTCGCTGGAGTTCCGCAACGCCAACTTCCGCGACCGCGTCTACGGCATCGACCCGGCCGTCGGCGAGGAGGAGGCCGCCGAACTCGCCCCCGGCGTCGAGGTCGACGGCGAACTGCTCACCGACCCGGGCACGCTGGCCGGCTGGCTGCGCGAGCACGCCTGTGACGGCAAGACCACCGTCGCCCTCGCCGCCGTCTACCAGTGGGCGCTCGGCACCGGCGAGGTCACCGAAGTCGCCCTCGCCGCAGGGGAGACGGCCGCCTGGTTCGACCCGGCGCTGCTCGCCGAGGAGGACGAGCGGGCCTTCGCCGCCTGGCTCGCCGACCCGGCCGCCCCCAAGGCCCTGCACATCGCCAAGCAGGTCATGCGCGCCTTCGCCGAGCGCGGCTGGACCATCGAGGGCGTCGTCGCCGACACCGCGCTCGCCGCCTACCTGGAGAAGCCCGGCCGCCGCACCTTCACCTTGGAGGTGCTCGCCGAGGAGTACCTGGCCCGCTCGCTCACCCCGGCCCCCGCCGCCGAGAGCGGCCAACTCGCCTTCGACGCACCGGAGGAGGACGAGACCGCAGGCGCCCAGGCGCTGATGCTCCAGGCCCGCGCCGTACTCGACCTCGCCGCGCTCTTCGACACCCGCCTCGCCGAGGTCGGCGCCGTCGAGCTGATGCACGACATGGAACTGCCCATCGCCGCCCTGCTCGCCCGCATGGAGCGCTACGGCATCGCCGCCGACCGCGAATGGCTCACCCGGCTCGAGACGCAGTTCGCCGCCGAGATCCAGCGCTGCGTCGAGGAGGCGCACGCCGCCGCCGGGCGCGAGTTCAACCTCGGCTCGCCCAAGCAGCTCCAGGAGATCCTCTTCGGCGACCTCGCCCTCCCGAAGACCAAGAAGATCAAGACCGGCTACACCACCGACGCCGACGCGCTCACCTGGCTCGCCACCCAGACCGACAACGAGCTGCCGGTCATCCTGCTGCGCCACCGCGACCAGGCCAAGCTGCGCACCACCGTCGAGGGCCTGCTCAAGACGGTCTCGCCCAAGGGTCGGATCCACACCACCTTCAACCAGATGGTCGCCGCCACCGGCCGGCTCTCCTCGCAGGACCCGAACCTGCAGAACATCCCGGTCCGCACCGAGGAGGGCCGCGCGATCCGCCGTGCCTTCATCGTCGGCGAGGGCTACGAGTCGCTGCTCACCGCCGACTACTCGCAGATCGAACTGCGGATCATGGCGCACCTGTCCGAGGACGAGGCGCTGATCGAGGCCTTCGCCTCCGGCGAGGACCTGCACACCACCGTCGCCTCCCAGGTCTTCGAGGTCCCCGGCGCCGCGGTCGACGCCGAGATGCGCCGCAAGATCAAGGCGATGTCCTACGGCCTGGCGTACGGCCTGTCCGCGTACGGGCTCTCGCAGCAGCTCGGCATCAAGCCGGCCGAGGCCCAGGGCCTGATGGACACCTACTTCGAGCGCTTCGGCGGCGTGCGCGACTACCTGCACCGGGTCGTCGAGGAGGCCCGCGCGACCGGCTACACCGAGACCCTGCTCGGCCGCCGCCGCTACCTGCCGGACCTCAACAGCGACAACCGCCAGCGCCGCGAGATGGCCGAGCGGATGGCCCTCAACGCCCCGATCCAGGGCTCGGCCGCCGACATCGTCAAGATCGCCATGCTCCGGGTGGACGAGGCCCTGCGCGCCGCCGGCCTCACCAGCCGGATGCTGCTCCAGGTGCACGACGAAATCGTGCTGGAGCTGGCCCCGGGCGAGCGCGAGCAGGTCGAGGCCGTCGTCCGCGAGCAGATGGCCGGCGCCTACCCGCTGCGCGCCCCACTGGACGTCTCCGTCGGCATCGGCGCCAACTGGGAGGCCGCCGCGCACTGACGCGGGCGTCCCGTCGGAACGGAACGGGCCCGGACACCTGGGGTGTCCGGGCCCGTTCCGTTCTGCCTGATTACGGATGATCACCGCAATATGGCCGAAATATTCAAGCTTCCCGAACATGTCCAAGAGAGACATCTCGTACCTGTTGTTCGACCACGGTCGACGTTCGAGATCAGCCATCTTGGTGGCTCGAACCGTCGCCTCCGGTGATCAGTTGACCAGCGCCGTTCCTTGGGCCTGTGGTCTGGGTCACGGTCCGGCGTGGCTTGAATCGATCCTCCGGCGTTCGAAGGGCGTGCTAAAAAATCTTCTACAGCCGCTCCTGCGTGCGGAATTTGTTGAAACCCGGCCGGGGGAGCGGGAAGGATGAATTCGTGATGGAGGTAAAAATGGAGCAAGACTTCGACCTCGATGTCCGCGTGGCTGTTGCTCCGAAGGTGGCCGCCACGCCCGACGGTTTCGCCAGCATCGGCACCACCTGCTGGTCCTGTGCCGACTCCTGCAACTGCCCGATCACGGTGGGCTTCCCCACCATCTGCTGATCGCCGGGTCGGCGCTGACGCCGAATCGGGAGGCTCCCGGCGCTGTTCTGCGCCGGGAGCCTTCGGGGAAAGCCGGGAGTCTCCGGGGAAAGCCGGGAGTCTTCCGGGAATTCGTCGGCAATCGGACCGGGCGCACTTCGGGTGCGCCGTTCCGGAACATTGCCGAGCATTGGTGATGTGAATCTGGGGGAATTCGCAGTGGCGGTGCTGGAACTCGAGGTGCGGACCGCGGAGGTGGCCCGGGCGGTGGCCGATCGGCTGACGGCCTTCACCGGTGCGGCGGGGTCGTCCGAGGAGCCGACGTGGCCCGATCCGCTCAAGGACGCGGCGAGCCTGGCCGACGGCTACCCGGGGATGGCACTGTCGCTGCTGCACGCCGGAAAGGCGCTGGACGAACCCGGACTGATCGACGCGGCGCAGGCCCTGCTCCGCCGTTCCGCGCAGGCCACCGCCGTCCGGCCGTTGTCCGAGGCGGGTCTCTACAACGGCACCGCGGGCTTCGCGAGCGTCCTGCTCGAGTTCTCGGTCCACGACCGCCGCTACCTGCCGTCCCTGCGCCGGGTCGCCGACAGCTTCGGCGAGCAGATCGCGGCCCGCTCGCTTCCGGAGCCCGGGGAGGGGCTGCCGCTCTCCGCCTTCGACGTCATCTCGGGTGCGGCCGGGCAACTGGCCGCGGCCGTGCGGCTCTGCTCGGCTCTGGAGGCCGCCCCGGGCGACCCGATCCGCACCGCGGCCGAGCGGCTGACGGAGTACCTCCTGCGGGTGACCGAGCCGGACGGCCGGCACCGGCCCGGCTGGTTCACGCCGCCGGACTACTACGGCGCCTATCCCGGGTACGACGAGCAGGCCCCGTACGGGATGTACAACATGGGCTTCGCGCACGGCCTTCCGGGCATCGTGTCGGCGCTGTGCGTCGCGGCCGGCGCCGGGATCGGCGGGTCGGGCCCGACCGAGGCGATCGCGCGGACCACGACCTGGCTGGTCGAGAACCGGCTCACGGACGACGTGCCCGGCGCCGCCTGGCCGAACCTGCTCCAGGCCGAGGAGGGGACCGGGCTGCCCCTCGCCCCGACCGGACGACGCTCCGCCCGCGCCGCCTGGTGCTTCGGCGCCCCGGGCATCGGCATCGCCCTGCTGAACGCCGCCGGGGTGCTCGGTGACACCGCCCTCCAGGCGACCGCGGTCGGGGCCCTGCAACGGGTGGTGGACTGGTCGCCGGCCGAGCGGTACATCTTCGCGCCCAACCTCTGCCACGGCCACTCCGGGCTGCTGGCGGTCTACCAGCGGGCGCACGCGGTCACGGGTACGGACTCCTTCCGGGCCATGGCCGAGGACTCGCTCCGGGCCGTGCTGTCGAAGGCGGACGAGGCCCGCCCGTACGTGGTGGCGGACGAGCCCAGGCCCGGCGAGCTGGTCGACGACCCGGGCTTCGTCAACGGTGCGGCCGGCGTCCTGCTCGCGCTCTGCGGGGCGCTCGCGCCGCAGGCGACCGGGTGGGACGAGCTCCTCTTCCTCGCCCCGGCCTGACCGGGGCCGCGGGCCGCGCCGGTCCGGGCGAGTCGCGCCGAACCGCCTTGTCCGGTAGCCGCGTTGCCCGTACCCGCGTTGCCCGTACCCGCGTTGTCCCGTGACCGCCGCGGTCTTGTAACCGCCGCGGTCCCGTGACCGCGTTGCCCCCGTAACCGACTTGCCCCGTACCCGCGTCGCCCAGCAAAGCTAAGGAATGAGTGTGACTCGTCGGAACGCCGAGACCAGCGACCGGAAGTCCGGCGGAAGCCGCAGCTACGTCGCACGGGACTTCTTCCTGCTCCGCGCGCCGGCCCTGCCGACCCGGGGGCTGACCGACCTGCTGGCCGCCGGGACGGGGAAGGCGGCTGCGGACGCGGCTGGCTGGGAGGACCGCTACCTGCAGGGCCTGCTGGAGCTGTGGGCGAGGCCCGGGGTCCGCTCGGCGATCTCGCTGGCGGCGCCGGACCTGGCCCGGGCGGTGACGGGGATCGAGACGCTCTCGGCCCGGGACCGGCGGCGGGCGATGATGAGCCTGGGCCGGTACCTGAACCGGATGAGCATGCGGGCGACCCCGCTGGGCACGGTGGCGGGCGTCGCGATGGGCACGTTCCAGGGCCCGGACTCGACCGCCGCACCCGCCCGGCTCGGCGTCCCCGCGATCGGCACGGCGGTGGCCAGGCCGGACATGGGGTGGGTGCTGCACCTGTTCCAGGCGGTCGCCGACGCGCCGCGGCTCCGGCCCGAACTGGAGCTGCGCGCCAACGACCTGATCCACCGCGGCCGGGGCCGGGCCTGGCTGTCCACGGCCGACGCCTACGGCGGGGGATCGCGACGCTCGGTCTCCGTCCGCTGGTCCCCGGCCGTCCAGTTCGTGCTGGAGGCGGCGCGCACCCCGAAGACCTTCGGCGAGCTGCGGGAGCAGCTGGCGCAGCGCTATCCGACGGTCCCGGTGGAGAAGGTCACCGCGCTCCTCGACCAGCTGGTCGAGTTGGCGTTCCTGATCACCTCGCACCGGCCCGCCCTGTTGGAGGGTTCGGGGCAGCCGTCGCTGTCGGCCCAGTTGGCGAGCAGCCACGACGGCGACGCGGTCGCCGCGCTGGCGTCCGTCGAGGCGGCGGTGGCGGAGTTCAACGCCGTCGGCGACGTCAGCGGCCTGGAGGCGCTCCAGGAGCGGATCGCCCCGCCGGCGCGGCGGGTGAGCGAGGACTACGACGGGCCCCTGCTGCGGGTCGACGCCCGGCTGAACCCTGCTTCCCCGCCCGAGCTGCCGGCCGAGGTCCAGGCGCTGGCGGAGGAAGCCGCCGAGGTCCTGGCCACCATGGGCGCCGGCCACCGGTACCCGTCGCAGCTGGGCGACTTCGCGAAGGCGTTCACCGAGCGCTACGGTGCGCAGGCCGAGGTGCCGGTGCTGGAGGTGCTCTCCGAGGAGACCGGCCTCGGTGCACCGAACAGTTATCAGAATCCGCCGCGCTCCTTCGAGTTGCAGCCGGTGACCGCGCGCGACCGGAGCAGGGACGAGCGGGAGGCGGTGCTGCACCGGCTCGTTGCCGACGCGCTCAGCCGCGGCAGCGTGGAGGCGGTCCTCGACGAGCGGTGGATGGCCGAGCTCTCGACCGGTGTCGACGACCGGCCGTCGAGGCCCGCGGTCGACGTGCACCTGCAGCTGGCGCCGCCGACGGCCCCGGGTTCGCGCTGGCGCGGGGTGGTCACCGCGGTGGCGAACGGCGGGCGTACCTTCGCCCGGTTCCACGACCTGCTGGGCGCCGAGGAGCGCGAGCGGCTGCGGGAGTTGGCCGAGGCGGAGGCGGCGCTGCTGCCCGGGGTCGCGGTGGTCGAGCTGACCTACCTGCCGGAGAAGGCCCGGGCCGCGAACGTCTCGGTCCGTCCGGCGGTACGGGCGCTGGAACTGCCGGTCAACGTGGCACCGGGGCGGGGCCCGCAGGAGGTGATCGCGCTCGACGACGTGGTCGTCGGTGTGCGCGAGGGCCGGCTGTACCTGCACAGTCCCGCCCTCGGGTGCGACCTGCACGTCACCCAGCACACCATGCTCAACCCGCTGATGGCGCCGAACGTCGCCCGCTTCCTGCTGGACGTCTCCTCAGCGGCCTTCCACAACGTCCCGTCCTTCGACTGGGGCACTCTGGGCACCGTCATGCCGTTCCTGCCCAGGGTCGTCCGGGGCGACCTGGTGCTGAAGCGCGCGGGCTGGCTGCTGCGCGCCACCGACCTGCCGGCCGGCTGCACCGGTTCGGCGACGGACTTCGCCGCGGCCGTCGCGGCCTGGCGCGCGCAGTGGAAGGTGCCGCGCCTCGTCTTCCTGGCGCAGGGCGACAACACGATCCTGCTGGACCTGGAGAGCGAACCCTCGCGGGAGGAGCTGCGGCTGGCCGCCGCCCGGGACGCGGCGTCCTTCTCGCTGCGGATCGAGGAGGCCCTGCCCGGCCCCGAGGAGGGCTTCCTGCGGGACACGGACGGTGCCCCCTTCGCCGCGGAGGTCGTGGTCCCCGTGCTGTCCGCGCAGCAGGCCCGGGCGCCCAGGGCGGCGGCCGTCGCGCGCCGGCGGATCACCGAGGCCGAGCGGCTCCGGCCGACCGGCGGGCCGTGGGTCTTCGCCAAGCTGTACGTGGAGAACGAGGCGCTGGACGCCCTCCTGGTGGAGCAGGTGGCGGAGCTGACGCGCTCGCTGGCCGAACGCGGCCTGACCGGGCACATGTTCTACCTCCGGTACGGCGATCCCGCCCCGCACCTGCGGCTGCGCTACCGGGCCGCGGACCCGGCCCGGTCCGCCGAACTGCTGGCCGAGGTCGCCCGGTGGGCGCACGGCCTGGCCGTCGAGGGCCGGATCGCGGACGTCGAGTTCGCGACGTACCGCCGCGAGATCGAGCGGTACGGCGGCCCCGACCTGATCGACACGGCCGAGGAGCTGTTCTGCCTGGACAGCGCCGCGACCCTGGCCCTGCTGCGGCACCTCGCCGGGCCCGTGCCAGCGGGCGAGGTCCCGCTGGAGCGCAACGCGCTCACCGTGCTCAGCCTGGAGGCCATCGGGCAGGTGCTGGTCCCCGACTTCGCCGAACGGCACGCCCTGGTGCGGTCGATGACCGGTTCGCAGGTCGGCGGCGCGGAGTACCGGACCGTCGCCCGCCGGCTCTGGGAGGGCCGGACCGCGCCCGGTGGCGAGGCCGCGGTGCTGGAGCGGGTGAGCGCGGCCTGGCGCCCGGCGGGAACCGGATACGCCGCCCGGGTCGCGAAGTTCGCCGAGACCGGCGAACTCTGGTCGGACCGCACGTCCATCCTGCGCAGCCTGTTCCACATGCACTGCAACCGGATGGGCCTGCGGCGCGAGCAGGAGGACGCCGCCTACGGCATGTGGCGGCGGCTGCTCGACCGGGTCGCCACGGCCGGGGGCCCGACGGCGGGGAAGGCCAGGTGAGCGCGCGCTCCCGGCTCCGGCGGCTGGCGGCCGCGCCGCGCCCGGTCCTGACCGTGCTGGGCCAGTCCTGGCGCTGCGACCGCTCGGGGACCGCGCAGGTGCTCCTGATCTCGCTGGTCGTCGGCATCCTGCCGGCCTGGCAGGTCAAGACCACGGCGGCCTTCGCCACGGCCCTGCTGCGCACGGCGGAGGGCTCGCACGAGCAGGTCCGCGGCATCCTGTTCTACCTGGTCGTGCTGGCGGTGCTGGGCCTCGGCTCGCAGCTGCTGTCGCTGCTGCAGAACCGGGCCATGCAGCGCTGCCAGAGCCGGCTCTCGGCCCATCTGGCCGATGAGATCATCAGCCGGGCGAGCCGCTTCACGCTCTCCCAGGTGGAGGACCCGGGCGTGCAGGACTCGCTGCAGCGGGCCGTCCGGGAGGTGGCGTACCGGCCGGGGATGCTGCTCTCCCAGCTGGTGCAGGCGGCCACCCCGGTGGTCACCTTCGGCTCGGTCGGCGCGATCCTCTGGACCCTGGACTTCCGGATCGCGCTGCTGGCCATGATCGCCCCGTTCCCCACGGTGGTCGCGCAGATCCTGCAGGGCCGCCGCACCCACGCGCTGGAGCACGGCCGCTCCGAGGAACGGCGTCGGATCAACTACTGGCAGCACCTGGCCTCGCAGCCGAACTCGATGAAGGAGGTGCTGGCCTTCCGGCTCGCCCCGGTGGTGCTCACCAACCACCGGCAGCTGCTGGCCAGGATCGTCGGCGCGGACCTGCGGATGGCGAACCGGAACTTCGGCCTCGCCGTCCCGATGGTCGTGCTGACCGCGCTGCTGACGGTCTCCGCGCAGGCCACGGCGATCCTGGTCGGCAGCAGCGACGCCCGGCACGTGGCCGGTCTGCTGGCGGTGATCCAGGCGATCGGCATGCTGCAGGCCAGCATGCAGCAGCTCTTCGGCTCGGTGTCCGGGATGTACGTCAACCAGCTCTACCTGCGCAACGTGAACGAGTTCCTCGCGATCGAACAGGCGCCGGAAAGCCAGGGCGAGGTGACGTTCCCCCAGGACATCGTCGGCGGTGTCGAGTTCCGCGACGTGTCGTTCAGCTACCCCGGCAGTGGGCGGCGCGCCCTGGACCGGGTCTCGTTCACGCTGAAACCGGGCCAGGTGACGGCGATCGTCGGCCTGAACGGCGCGGGGAAGTCCACCCTCGGCAAGCTCATCGGCCGCCTCTACGAACCGACCGAGGGCTCGATCCTGGTCGACGGCGTCCCGCTCGCCGACTTCCGGCTGGACAGCCTGCGCGACCGGGTCTCCTACGTCTTCCAGAACTACGTCGAGTACCAGCTCTCGGTGGGCGAGAACATCTCGCTCGGCATGGTGCACGAGGCCGACCGCTCGGCCGAGCGGGTCGAGGCCGCGGCCCGTGAGGTGGGGATGCACGAGCACATCACCGGTCTGCCGCAGGGCTACGAGACGCAGGCGGGGAAGCTGTTCACCGGGGGCGTGGAGTTCTCCGGCGGCCAGTGGCAGCGACTGGCCATCGCCCGCAGCGCGGTGCGGTCCGCCAGCGTACGGGTCATGGACGAGCCGACCGCCGCGCTCGACACCATCACCGAGGCCGAACTGCTCGACACGCTGACGGCGGCCTCGGCCGGTCGGGTCTCGCTGCTGATCGCCCACCGCTTCTCCTCCGTGCTGCGCGCGGACCGGGTGCTGGTCTTCGACCGGGGCCGGCTCGTCGAGGACGGTGACCACCAGGAGTTGATGCGCCTCGGGGGTCTGTACGCGGAGATGTACGAGGCGCAGAACGCGGGGCAGAACGCGGGGCAGAGCGCGGGGCAGAGCGCGGGGCAGAGCGCGGGGCCGCACGAACCCGGGTCGAGCGCCGGGGCGGGAGTTGCTCCGGGAGCTGTTTCGAAGGCCGGGACGGAAGCCGGGACGGGAGTCCGATGATGAAGCTCACCGCGTTCGACCAGGTGCTGGTCTACGGCGGCACCGGTCCGGCCGGTGCCGCCCGGGAGTCGGTCCAACTCGCCGTGGCAGCCGAGCGCCTGGGCTACCACCGGTTCTGGGTCGCCGAGCACCACGGCGCGACCAGCGGCTGCGGCTCGCCCGAGATCCTGGTCACCGCCGCCGCGGCGGCGACCGGCACCATCCGGGTCGGCACCGCCTCGGTCCTGCTGCCCCACTACGCGCCGTTGAAGGTGGCGACCACCTTCAACCTGCTGGAACGGCTCCACCCCGGGCGGATCGACCTCGGCATCGGCCGTGGGCCCGGTGCGGTCGAGAGCGTCACCCGGCTGCTCGCCCGGGAGGGCGAGGCGCCGTACCACGAGAAGATCGAACAGCTGCTGGCCCAACTCGCCGCGAGGACGGACCTGCTGCCCGACTCCACCCCGCCGCAGCTGTGGCTGACCGGCGCCGGAGCGGGTGGGGCGCACCTCGCCGCCCATTTCGGACTGCCGTTCTGCCTCGCGCAGTTCGCCCACGGCGTGCTGCGGCCGGAGCTCGTCGAGCTGTACCGGGAGAAGTTCCGCCCGGGCCCGCTCGGAGCGGTCCCGCGCGTCGCCGTCGCGGTCCGGGTGGCCTGCGCGGACGACCCGGGGGACGTCCGGCTGCTGCGTGCCGGCCTCGCCCTGGGCGCCACCTCGGCGGGCCGCCGGACCCTCCCCTCCTGGGACGAACTCCACGCCCTGGCGCCCACCGTGGCACTGCCCGCGGCGGCGGACCCGGAGGACGTGTCCGTCCTGGCCGGGGTCCCCGCCGAGGTGGCCGAGCGACTCGCCGCCGTGACCGCCGCCTACGCCCCCGACGAACTCGCGATCACCACCCTCTGCCCCGACTTCGGCCTCCGGATCCGCACCTTCGAGCTGCTCCGGGCGATGGTTCCGAGTCCGTCGGCGCCCGTCGGGCGGTGACCGGAGGAGCCCGCTTCAGACCTGTTCGAAGTGGAACGCCTTGATGAAGCAGTCGCGAGGCTGGCCGACCGCGAACAGGACGCAGTCGACCAGTGACTGCGCGGTCAGGGCGTTCTCGGCCCTGCGCGGGGTGGTCTGCCACGCCTCGGTCAGCGGGTCGGGGTTGTCGAAGTCGGGCGGGTAGAGGGAGATCACCCGGACTCCCTTCGGCCGCAGGCGCTTGGAGAGGATGCCGACGAACCCGGCCTGGGCGCTCTTGGCCGCGTAGAAGGCGTCGTGCGCCTCCGACCGGTGATGCCCGGCCGTTCCGCAGGCGGAGACCATGGTCACCACGTCCGGCTTGTCCGAGTTGAGCAGGAGGGGGAGGAAGCTCCGCACGGCCAGGACGGTGCCGGTGGCGCCGGAGGCGATGGTGTCGATGACGTCGGCGTCGGTGGCGGAGAGGAGGTCCGGGCCCGTGAGGTAGCGGGAGCCGTTGTTGATCAGCACGTCGATGCGGTCGGTGTGCCGGCCGACTTCGGCCGCGAAGCCGCGGATCGAGGAGGCGTCCGTCAGGTCGCAGGCGAAGGCGTGGACGCGCTGGTGCCCTCGGTCACGAATCTCGTCCCGGACCCGCTCCGCGGCAGCGCAGGTGCGCGCGGAGAGGAAGACCTCAGCGCCGAGGTCTGCTGTGCGACATCCCGTGAGTTCCCCTGAGCCCTGCTGAGTCCTTGCCCTCGTGGCCAGGATGTTCGGTCTCCTTGGAGTGTTCGTCGATCCGGTGA
>NZ_JBHTTU010000004.1:0-188057 GCF_042794375.1 Kitasatospora sp. NPDC056531
TGGGGGGTGAGGGGGGCGCAAACACCAAGTAGTGGCGGGAGTGTGGGGAGGTGGTGGTTCAGTTGCTCGCTGTCGGATCCTTCGGCCTTCCGAAGCCCCCCCACCGCGGCGGTGGCCGCGGCCGGGTCCGCCAGCGGGCGGGCGGCGGCCAGCGCGGCGGCCTCCTCGCCGGTCAGGCCGGCGGCGGTGAGCGCGACGGCGGCCTCGGCGGCCGGGACGGCGTCGAACCAGCGCAGCGCGAGGGCCGCGCGGCCGGCCTCGGTGAGGCGGCCGGTGAGCCGGAGGCGGGCGAGCCCGCCGTCCGGGTAGACGTTGATCCGCACGTGGGTCACTGGGCGGCCCACGTCGAGCCGGAAGCGGTGCCGGGTGTCGGGCTGCAGGCGGGTGCGGGGCAGGATCTCGAACCACTCGCCGTCGGCCGGGTCCTGTCCGGTCGAGGCGTCGAAGCCGATCAGGTCGGCCCAGCCGGGGGCATTGGCGACGAAGTGGGTGGTGTCCACCTCGGCGGCCAGGACCTCACCACCCCCGGCCAGGGCGATCTGCACCCAGTCGTTGGCCTTGTCGCGCCGACGCCGGGTCTCCCAGCCCTCGCCCATGACGGAGGCGCGACCGGGAGCGTTCAGGTTGTGCGGGGAGGAGAAGTAGCGGTCGGAGGCCGCCTCGGCGACACCGCCGTACTCCTGGGCGGCGAGGTCGAAGGTGAGGCCGTCCAGTTCGCGCGGGTCGGGCAGCACCTCGCCGTGCACCCGGAGCCGGGCGACGCCGCCGTCCGGGAAGATGTTCAGCCGCACGTGGGTGTAGCGGGTGTCGTCCTGGACGGCGAACTCGTGGGCGGTGTCCCCCTGGAGCGGGGTGCGCGGCACGATGACGGTCCACTCGGCGTCCTGCAGTTCCTCGGGCGAGGGGTGCCCGGGTACGGAGGCGGCCTCGATCGAGGCGCTCTCCGGATAGTTGCCGGTGAAGTGGGCGGTGTCGACGATCAGGCCGCGGATCACGCCGCCGACGCCGAGCCGGACGATCGCCCAGTCGTGGTCCTGGTCGGTGGGGTGCGGCTGGTCGGCGGAGACGCCGCGGCGGCGCTTGGACTCCCAGCCGTCCATGATCTGGCCCTTGTGACCGAAGGTGTGCGGGCGGAACTCGGCGGGCTCGGCGACCAGCAGGTTCTCCGCGTCCGCGAAGGTGTCCTCATTGGTGGCGACGACGCCCGCGCCGAGCAGCCGGGAGGCCAGGTTGACCAGCTCGGTGAAGGGAGCGCTCGGGGTGTCGGCAGTGGTCACTGACTCTCCTCAGAAAGACGGTGTCGGTTCAGGCGGTGTCGGTTTCAAGAAGCGGTGCCGGTTCAAGAAGTGGTGTCGTTCAAGAAGCGCTGTCGGTTCAAGAAGCGCTGTCGGAAAGGGAGTTGGCCGGCCGGGTGAGCTGACGCCCGAAGGGCTCGGCGCCGGTGTCCACCGCGCGGCCGCGCAGCCAGGTGGTGCGGACGACACCGGTCAACGTCCGCCCCGCGTACGGGGTCACCGGGTTGCGGTGGTGCAAATCCCCTGCGTGAACGGCGAATTCGCCGTTGGGTTCGAAGGCGACCAGGTCGGCGTCGCAGCCCACCGCGATGGTGCCCTTGGTGCCGGCGAGGCCGACCAGCTCGGCCGGTCCGGCGGACATCCAGCGCACCACGTCGACCAGGGTGTGGCCGCGCCGCCGGGCCTCGGTCCAGACGGCCGGCAGGCCCAGCTGCAGCGAGGCGATGCCGCCCCAGGCGGCCGCGAAGTCGCCGCTGCCGCCGTACTCCGGCAGCAGTTTGAGGTCCGGGGTGGACGGCGAGTGGTCGGAGACGACCGCGATGAACTCACCGCGTCCCAGGGCCTCCCAGAGCGCGTCCCGGTTGGCCTCGTCACGGATCGGCGGGCAGCACTTGAAGGCGGTGCCGCCGTCCGGCACCTGCTCGGCCGCGAGGGTCAGGTAGTGCGGGCAGGTCTCGGCGGTGACCCGTACGCCGTCCTCGCGGGCCCGGCGCAGCAGCGGCAGCACGGCCGCCGAGGAGACGTGCAGGATGTGCACCCGGGCGCCGGTGCGCCGGGCGGTTTCGAGCAGGTGGGCGACGGCCGCGGTCTCCGCGTCGGCGGGCCGGGAGGCGAGGAAGTCCCGGTAGTGGGCGCCGGGTTGCTGCGGCGCGGCGGCCAGCACTCCGGGGTCCTCGGCGTGGATGATCGCCAGCGCCCCGATCCGGGCCTGTTCGGCCAGCGCGGCCTCCAGGTCGACGCCCTCGACGTGCGGGAACTCGTCGACGCCGGAGGGGGCGAGGAAGCTCTTGAAGCCGAACACGCCTTCCCGGTGCAGGGGTTCGAGGTCCGGGACGTTGCCGGGGACGGCGCCGCCCCAGAAGCCGAGGTCGACCCAGGCCTGACCCTCGGCGGTCTTCCGCTTGGCGGCCAGCCCCGCCACCGTGGTGGTGGGCGGGATCGAGTTGAGCGGCATGTCGATGATCGTGGTGACGCCGCCGGCCGCGGCGGCCCGGGTGGCGGAGGCGAAGCCCTCCCACTCGGTCCGGCCGGGCTCGTTCACGTGCACGTGGGTGTCGACCAGGCCGGGCAGCAGGGCCGTGTCGCCGAGGTCGACGAGCTGGCTGTCGCCGACCGTGAGCGAGCCGTACGCGGCGACCTGCTCGATCTTCCCGTCCCGGATCAGCACGTCCGCGGGGCACTCACCGTCGGGCAGCACCGCCCGACGGGAGCGGATCACCGTCGGCTGGCTGAAAGGCATGGGGGACCTCCGAAACCTGGGAGTTGGGGGTGGTGGAACACGGGTGGAGGCGAAGGATTGCCGGGAGCCTAGGCCCGCCTTCAACAAAACGTCAATGGAGGAACGTACGAGGGCTCAGCCCGGCAGCAGCTCCTCGGCCAGCCGCTCCCCCGCGACCTCAGCCAGCTCACCGGCCCTGGTCATGCTGTCCCCCGGCTGCTCGGCCAGGTCGGTGAGGGCGATCGCGGCGGTGAAACCGGCCGAACGCCACTCGGGCTCGGAGAGCTCCAACCGGCCCGCCACAGCGGCCACCCGAACCCCCGCCCGGGCAGCCGCTGCGGCGACTCCGGCGGGGGCCTTGCCATGGAGCGTCTGCGCGTCCAGGCAGCCCTCGCCGGTGACGACGAGGTGTGCCCCACGCACGGCCTCGTCGAAACCCAGCAGTTCGAGCAGCAGCTCGATACCGGGTCGCATGGTGGCGCCGAGCAGGGCGAGGGCGGCGAAGCCCACCCCGCCCGCGGCCCCGGCGCCGGGGGCCTCCCGCACGTCGCGCCCGATGACCGCGGCGACCTGGTCGGCGAAGCGCGTCAGGCCCTCCTCCAGGACCACCAGGTCGGCCCCGTCGGCGCCCTTCTGCGGGCCGTAGACGGCGGTCGCGCCGCGCGGGCCGAGCAGCGGGTTGTCCACGTCGCAGGCGACCACGATCTCGACGCCGGTCAGCAGCTCGGCCAGGCGGCCGACGTCGATCCGGTCGAGCTTGCGCAACGCGGCCCCGCCGGGCGGCAGTTCGGTGCCGTCGGCGTCGTGCAGGCGCACCCCGAGCGCCTGCACCATGCCGGCACCGCCGTCGGTGCAGGCACTGCCGCCGAGGCCCAGCACGATCCGCTTGGCGCCCATCGAGACCGCCCGGCCGATCAGCTGGCCGACCCCGTAGGAGCCGGCCGCGAGCGGGGCGGTGCGGCCGCCGGGCAGCCGGGCGAGGCCGGAGGCCTGGGCCAGCTCGACCACGGCGGTGTCGCCGCGGACGGCCAGCGCGGCGTCCACCGGCAGGCCGGTCGGGCCGGCCACCTTGGCCGCGACACGGGTGAAGCCGGCCGCGAGCGCGGCGGCCAGGGTGCCCTCGCCGCCGTCGGCGACGGGCAGCTCGCGCACCTCGGTGCCGGGCGCGGCGCGCCGGATGCCGGCGGCGATCCGGGCGGCGACCTCGGCACCCTCCAGGGTGCCCTTGAACTTGTCCGGAGCTACGACCACATGGCCCTGGTGGGGGGTGGGGGGCATCGCGTGGTCCTCACTTCCGTACGGGGTCTGGCGGTGGTTCGACAAGCATGGGTCCGGTGGCCTCGGGGATGCGAGACCCTCCCGGGTGGTGCGACCCCCTCCCCGCCGTTCCCCTCGTCCCGCTTCCGACGTACGAGGGGCTCCCCTCGGCGGGGAGGGGGCCAGGCGACGCGCGAGGCACGACCGAAGTGCCCCCGGAGAGGGTGCGCGCGTCACCGGTTGGATCGACCGGCGGGCGGGTGGATGAGCCCCGGCCCGCACGCCGGTCGGGTCTGGCCTCCTGGCGGCGCGGGCACGACCGGATCAGGTACACGCCGCCAGGAGGAGCTTGTTCGGGCCGAAGGCCCTGGTCAGGGCTACTTGACCTCGCGGCCGGAGAGCCGCTCGACGCCGCGCAGCAGCGCCGAGTGGTCCAGCGAGCCGTCGCCGTTGGCCCGGGCGGAGGCGACCAGCTGGGCCACCACGGCGCCGACCGGCAGTGCGGCGCCCACGGCCCGGGCGGCGTCGGTGACGATGCCCATGTCCTTGTGGTGCAGGTCGATCCGGAAGCCGGGGGCGAACTCGCGGTTGAGCATGTTCGCCTTCTTGCGATTGAGCACGGTCGAGCCGGCCAGGCCGCCGCCGAGCACGTCCAGCGCGGCACCGAGGTCGACACCGGCGTTCTCCAGGAACACCACGGCCTCAGCCAGCACCTGGATGTTGACCGCGACGATCAGCTGGTTGGCGGCCTTGACGGTCTGGCCGGCGCCGTCGGGGCCGACGTGGATCACCGTGGTGCCCAGCGCGTCGAACAGCGGCTTGGCCTCGGCGAAGTCCGCGGCCTCGCCGCCGACCATGATCGACAGCACTGCCTCGATCGCGCCGGCCTCGCCGCCGGAGACCGGGGCGTCCAGCGTGCGCACGCCCTTCTCCCGGGCGGCCTTGCCGACCTTGATGGAGGTCTGCGGGGTGATCGAGGACATGTCGATCACCAGGGTGCCGGCCTCGACGTTCTCCAGGACGCCGCCCTCGCCGAGGATGACCGCCTCGACGTGCGGGTCGGCCGGGACCATGGTGATGACGACCTCGGCGCCCTTCACCGCGTCCGCGATGCTGGCGGCGCCCTGGCCACCGGCCGCGATGACGGCGTCGATCGAGGCCTGGGAGAGGTCGAAACCGGTCACCTGGTGGCCGGCCTTGACCAGGTTGACGGCCATGGGCTTGCCCATGATGCCGAGGCCGACGAAGGCAATCTTGCGGGAGGCGCTCATCGCGTCGTTCCTAACGTGTGCGGGGTGGGTGGTGGCTTGCCGGGCGGACGGACGGGACGTGGGCACGCCCCCGGACCGCTCCGCCGGGCCGCGCTGCCGGATCGCGCGGGCGGGCCGCGCTAGCGGGCGGCGCGCAGCTCGCGCGGCAGCCATCCGAAGCTGTCGGCGCTGACGCCGGTGGAGGGGCGGTACTCCAGGCCGATCGAGCCGCTGTAGCCGGCGGCGCTGAGCCGGGCGAACAGGTCCTCGAAGTCCAGCTCGCCGGTGCCGGGCTCGTTGCGGCCCGGGTTGTCGGCGATCTGCACGTGGCCGATCCGGTCGGCGTAGGTGTCGATGACCGCCGCCAGGTCCTCGCCGTTCTTGGCCAGGTGGTAGAGGTCGCAGAGGAACTTCGCGTTCCCCAGGCCGGTGGCGGCGTTGACCCTGTCGACCACCTCGACCGCGGCCGCGGCGGAGACCAGCGGGTAGTCCGGCGACTCGGCCTTGTTGAGGGCCTCGACCAGCAGGATCGCGCCGATCTCGTGCGCGGCCCTGGCGGCGATGACCAGGTTCTCCAGCGCGAGCGCGTCCTGCTCGGCCGGCTCGACGCCCTCGACCCGGTTGCCGTACAGCGCGTTGAGCGCGGTGGCACCGAGCGAGGCGGCGAGCTCCGCCGCGACCGGGACGTTGGCGCGGAACCGCTCCTTCTCGGACGGGACCGAGACGGTGCCCCGGACGCCCTGGCTCAGGTCGTCCAGGAAGTTGAGGCCGGTGAGCCGGACCCCCGCGTCGCTGAACGCCTTGCGCAGCGCGTCCAGTTCGGCCCGGGAGGGGCTGTGCTCCGTGCCGAACGGCCACCAGAGCTCGGCGGCCGTGAAGCCGGCCGCGGCAGCCGCCGCGGGGCGCTCCAGCAGCGGGAGTTCGCCGAACAGGATCGACAGGTTGACCGTGAAGCCGTGCTTGGCAGCCGCCGTCACGTCCATCACCTCTCACTCTCTTCCTTCATCCGCAACTTCCACGATCCGGAAGAGGGATTCTGTGTGGTGGAAGCATCTCCGGCTCGCCGAGTGGGTGTCAAGGGCGTCGCAACATTTTGTTGAAGCAGCTGGACGGCGCCCGCCACCCAGGTCCACGGCCGTTCGATCACCCAGCCCCTGCCCGCCACCACCCCTGCTCGATACAGTGAGCACGTGCGATTGATGGTGGAGTTCACGACAGAACCGTTCGAACTGGATACGTTCCCCGAGCACGCCGCGGCGGCCCGCAAGGTCGTCGACGAGGCCGGCCTGGACGTGTCGGTCGGCCCCTTCGGGACCGGCGCCGAGGGCGAGGCCGACCAGGTCCTCGCCGCGGTGACCCGACTGCTCCGGGAGACCCTGGACGCCGGGGCGACCCGGATCTCGGTCCAGGTCAGCGTGCTGGGCGAGGAGGGCGGTACGCCGTGACCGAGCACGCGGAACACCCGCTCGCCGCGGCGGTCAAGCCGCTGCTGGACGCGGTCGGCGCGACGCCCGTCCCGCTGGACGAGGCGAAGGCCGAGGACGTCGTCCTGGAGTGGGAGGGCACCCCGGCCCTGGCCGTCCGGCTGCCGCACCTGAGCAGTGCGCTGGACCGGCTGCTGGCCGAGATGACCCGCCAGTTCGACGGCCGACCGCTGGCGGAGCTCGACCGCTGGGAGAAGCAGCGGGTCGTCGCCCTCCTGGAGGAGCGCGGCGCCTTCACCGTCCGCCACGGGGTCGAGACGGTCGCCTCGGCGCTCGGCGTCAGCCGCTTCACCGTGTACAACTACCTCAACCGCCAGGAGGGCGCGAAGCCCTCCTGAACGGCCTGCGAAACGAGTGACCCCGCCGCCGGGGAAAGTGTGGATCGACCCAGGGCGGGGCACACTTGGCGAATCGCACACGAAAGGGCCCGGCATCACGGGCCGGTTCAAAACGTAACCACCAACCGTTCAACAAACTGTTGACGGCCGGGTGGGGTCGATCTAGCTTTTCCGGGTGGCACCACTCTTCAGGAGGTCCACTCGTGACCAACCACCCCCACGCCCTTGACGCCCTGGCCGCGGCCGATGCCGCGGAGCTGGAAGGGCTCCTGCTGGAGGTATGCTCCAGCCCCCGTTGGGCCTCCGCGATCGCGGAGGCCAAGCCCTGGTCCAGCCGTGAGGCCCTGCTCGCCGCCAACGCGGCGGCGATGGCCGGACTGACCGACGCGGACCTGCGCGACGCGATGGCCGGACACGCCCGGATCGGACAGCCCAAGACGGGCGACGCCACCTCCGAGCGCGAGCAGGCCGGCATCCAGGGCGTGGATCAGGCGATCCTCGACGAACTGCACGAGGCCAACGCCGCCTACGAGGCGAAGTTCGGCCACGTGTTCCTGATCTGCGCGACCGGCCGCACCGCGGCCACCATGCTCGCCTCCCTGCGCGATCGCCACCCCAACGACCCCGCCACCGAGGCGGAGATCGTCCGGGGCGAACTGCGCAAGATCAACGACATCCGACTCAACCGCCTCCTCGACGAGTCCTGACGCATCGTCAAGAATGCTTCGTGGACCGGCGCATGCCGTCCGGATGTCGCATCTCCACCAGAGAACCGGCGCACCACCACCTCTGCCATCAGTAAGGCCACCTCACCCATGACTGGCATCTCCACCCACGTGCTCGACACCAGCCTCGGCCGCCCGGCCGAGGGCGTCCCGGTCGAGCTCGCACTGCACACCGAGGGTGGCTGGAAGGTGCTCGGCACCTCCGCCACGGACTCTGACGGCCGGGTCAAGGACCTGCCGGCCGTGGAGGCGGGCTCGGTCGTCCGGCTGCTCTTCGACACCGGCGCCTACTACGCGCAGCTGTCGACGGAGTCGCCGTTCTTCCCCGAGGTCTCGATCGTCTTCACGGTCGCGCCCGCGCAGCACCACTACCACGTGCCGCTGCTGCTGAACCCGTTCGGATACTCGGTCTACCGCGGAAGCTAGTAGACCGACCTGGAAGCTTAGGAGCCTGCCATGGCCCACGTGCTCGGTCAGAACCAGTACGGCAAGGCGGAGAACCGCATCGTCCGGGTCTACCGCGACTCCACCCGCCACGAGATCAAGGACCTGAACGTCTCGGTCTCCCTCCAGGGCGAGTTCGAGGACGTCCACCTCACCGGGTCCAACGCCAACTGCCTTCCCACCGACACCACCAAGAACACCGTCTACGCCTTCGCCAAGGAGTACGGCATCGAATCGGCCGAGGCGTTCGGCATCCTGCTGGCCCGGCACTTCGTCGACGACACCGAGCGCGGCGTCGTGCACAGCGCGCGGATCCGCATCGAGGAGTACGCCTGGGACCGGATCAAGACGCCGGACAACTCGGCCCGCTTCATCGGCTCGGAGGAGGTCGGCCACTCCTTCGTCCGCAACGGCCAGGAGACCCGCACCACCGAGGTCGTCTACGACGGTGAGAAGGTCCAGGTCATCTCCGGCCTCAAGGACCTCATCGTCATGAACTCCACCAACTCGGAGTTCTGGGGCTACATCAAGGACAGGTACACCACCCTGCAGGAGGCGTACGACCGCATCCTCGCCACCCAGGTCACCGCCCGCTGGAAGTACGGCTACAGCGGCCGGGACGGCGAGGCCCAGCCCAACTGGAACCGCTCCTACACCCACGTGAAGCGGCACATGCTGGAGGCGTTCGCCGAGACCTACTCCTACTCGCTGCAGCAGACCCTGCACGCGATGGGCACCCGGGTCCTCAACAACCGCGCCGAGGTGGACGAGGTACGCCTCGAACTGCCCAACAAGCACCACTTCCTCGTCGACCTGGAGCCCTTCGGCCTCAAGAACGAGAACGAGGTCTACTACGCCGCGGACCGCATGTACGGCCTGATCGAGGGCACCGTGCACCGCGAGGGCGTCGTGCCGGTCATCCCGGTCGTCTGACCTCCCCCGCCCCGAGCGCATGGACTCCGCCCGGAGTCGCCGCACCCTCCGGCCCCCACGGGCCGGTCGAGTCCGGGCGGACCGCACCATCGGCACCACCCGCACCACCTGTTTCTCCACCCCCACCAACCGGAGTTCGTGCTCGCCTCGCGGCGGCCGGCCCGGGGCACTGGAGAAGCACTCCGAGGGATCCTTGCTCCGCCGTCCCGCCCTCGGGGGGTCTCCAGCGCCACGGGCGCGCCGGGAGCCACGGGCACAAGAGGGGCTCGACATGGCACCCAGCAACACCAGCAGTTCAGACGGCGGTTCCACCCCAGCAAGAACCCCAGGCCCGGACGGCACGTCACACCGTCTCCCCGACAAGGCGTCCGGGTCCGCCACCCATCCCGTGGACGAGGTGCTGCCTCCGGTGAAGCTGTTCTCCACCGGGCTCCAGCACGTCGCCGCGATGTACGCGGGGGTCGTCGCACCCCCGCTCATCGTCGGCGCCGGCGTCGGGCTCTCCGCCGCCGACCTCGCCCTGCTCATCTCGGCCAGCCTGTTCACCGCCGGACTGGCCACCCTGCTCCAGACCCTCGGCGTCTGGAAGATCGGCGCGCGACTGCCGTTCGTGAACGGCGTCTCGTTCGCGGGCGTCGCGCCCATGATCGCCATCGCCACGGAACACGGACCGAAGGACGCCCTCCCGGTGATCTTCGGAGCGGTGATCGTCGCGGGGGCCCTGTGCTTCCTCGCGGCGCCGTACTTCTGCAAGCTCATCCGGTTCTTCCCCCCGGTCGTCCAGGGCACCGTGATCACCCTCATCGGGGTGTCCCTGCTCCCGGTGGCGGTGAACTGGGCGCGCGGCGGCTCGCCGAGCGCCCCCGGGTACGGCTCCATGCGGGCCATCGGCCTCGCCGCGATCACCCTCGCCGCGGTGGTGCTCTGCAACCGGCTGCTGCGCGGCTTCTGGCAGCAGCTGTCCCTGCTCATCGGTCTGGCGTTCGGCACCCTGATCGCCTTCCCGCTGGGGCTGGCCGACTTCAGCGCGGTCCGGGACGCGAAGGTCTTCGCCCTCCCCTCCCCGTTCCACTTCGGCGCGCCGATGTTCGACGGAGCCGCGATCGCCTCGCTCTGCATTGTCATGGTGGTCTCGATGACCGAATCCACCGCCGACATGCTCGCGCTCGGCAAGATCGTCGACCGCGAGGCCGACGAAGCCACGCTGGCCGCCGGCCTGCGGGCCGACGGACTGGCCACCGCGCTCAGCCCCGTCTTCAACGGCTTCGCCGCCAGCGCCTTCGCCCAGAACATCGGGCTGGTGGCGCTGACGAAGATCCGCAGCCGCTTCGTGGTCGCGGCCGGCGGAGGCATCCTGATCCTGCTGGGGCTCTTCCCCGTGCTCGGTTCGGTCGTCTCCCTGGTTCCGCAGCCCGTCCTCGGCGGCGCCGGGATCGTGCTCTTCGGCACGGTCGCGGCGAGCGGGATCCGCACCCTGGCGGAGGCTGGCATGGAGTCCAGCTCCAACACCATCCTGGTATCGGTCTCGCTCGGGGTCGGCATCATCCCGATCGCCGTGCCGACCTTCTACGACCCCTTCCCCGAGACCGTCCGGACCCTGATGCACTCGGGGATCTCGGCCGGCTGCGTGATGGCCGTCCTGCTCAACCTGCTCTTCCACCACGTCGGAGCCGCCCGCCGGACCAGATCCGGCCAGACCTCCGGCGCGACGGTGCCGACGGCGACACCGTCCTGACCGGTCCGGGCAGGGGCGTGTGCCACCAGGTGCCCGCCCCTCCCGGCCCTCCCCCATAGGAGTGAAACCATGGCAGTCCAGCCCCCGCCCGCCGACCAGCGGATCGTGATCGAGAACGTCGCGATCGCCACCGTCGACGCCGCCGACACCGAGTACGCCCGGGGCCACGTGGTCATCCTCGGCAACACGATCGAATCCGTCGGAAACGGCCCCGCCCCGGCGTGGCTGGACAACGTGGTGCGCCGGATCAACGGCGAGGGCCACCTGCTCACCCCGGGCCTGGTCAACACCCACCACCACTTCTACCAGTGGATCACCCGCGGCCTCGCCCAGGACAACATCCTGTTCGACTGGCTGGTCGCCCTCTACCCGACCTGGGCTCGGATCGACGAGAAGCTCGTGCACGCCGCCAGCCAGGGCTCGGCCGCCGCCCTGCTCAAGTCCGGCTGCACCACCGCCTCGGACCACCACTACGTCTTCCCCAAGGACGGCGGCGACGTCCTCGGCGCCTCCATCGAGGCCGTCCAGGAGCTCGGCATGCGCTTCACCGCGCTGCGCGGCTCGATGGACCGCAGCAAGAAGGACGGCGGGCTGCCGCCGGACCACGCGGTGGAGGAGCTGGACGACATCCTGGCCGCCTCCGAGGCCGCCGTGGACCGCTACCACGACGCCTCCTTCGGCTCGATGCTGCACGTCGCGCTGGCGCCGTGCTCGCCGTTCTCGGTCTCCACCGACCTGCTGCGCCAGTCCGCCGAACTCGCCCGCCGCAAGGGCGTACGACTGCACACCCACGGCTCGGAGACGGCCGAGGAGGAGCAGTTCTGCAAGGAGCTGTTCGGCATGGGGCCGACCGACTACTTCGAGTCGGTGGGCTGGCTCGGCGAGGACGTCTGGATGGCGCACTGCGTCCACATGAACGACTCCGACATCGCCAAGTTCGCCGAGACCGGCACCGGCGTCGCGCACTGCCCCTCCTCCAACGCCCGCCTGGCCGCCGGGATCGCCCGGGTGCCCGACATGCTCAAGGCCGGCGTGCCGGTCGGGCTCGGCGTGGACGGCACCGCCTCCAACGAGTCCGGCGAGCTGGGTACGGAGCTGCGCAACGCGCTGCTGATCAACCGGCTGCACGGCTACCCGACCGCCCTCACCGGGCGCCAGGCGCTGCGGCTGGGCACCATGGGCGGGGCCCGGGTGCTCGGGCGCCAGGACGAGATCGGCTCGATCGAGGTCGGCAAGCTCGCCGACCTGGCGCTGTGGAAGATCGACGGGATCATGCACTCCTCGATCGCCGACCCGGTCGCGGCCCTCACCTTCGGCGCGCTGCCGCCGCTGGCGGTGCTGTTCGTCAACGGCAACGCCGTGGTCGAGAAGGGCGAGCTGACCACCGTCAACGAGGACCGGATCGCCCGTGCCTGCGCCCGCGCGGCCAAGGAGCTCGCCTCCCGGCCGCTCTGACGGGACAGTGCCCTGCTTCCCTGCCCGCTCCCTGTACTCCGGGCCGCCCAGGGACGGTGCGTGACCCGGACTCCGCGCGCCTGCGGGCGACGGACAGCTGTCAGATGACAGATTTCGTCATCTGTTATCTGTCATCTGTTCGCTGCCATTGGTGCGCGGACCGGAGCCCCGGACCCACGGCGAGGGTCCGGGGCTGCGGCGTGCCCGGGGAACCGCCCCTCACCCGGCCGCGCGCCGGGCGGCCGGGACCAGCGCGGATCCGGCGAGGGCAAGAGGACGGCGAGCACGAGCCGGCCGAGGGCGCCATGGGTGCCGACGGTCAGGCGGACGGGAGCACGCCGGGCGGACGGCAGGCAACGGCTGCCGGTCAGGCCCTCAACCGTCAGGCCGTACGCCCGAGCGTCGCCAGGTAGGCGCGCCAGCCGCCGTGGCGGGTGATCTCGCGGTGCACGCCACGCTCCAGCTCGCCCCGGGCGAGCAGCATGGACAGACACGCCGAGCCGTCCTCCAGCTCGATCACGCCCAGCTCCAGCTCGCGCGGCTCGCCGGGCAGGATGACGTCCCGCAGGCGCTCCAGGCTGATGTCGTACAGCTCGCCCTCGATCGCGGTGTCCACCGCCGGATCGGCCAGCAGCCCCGGGCAGACGTCCGTCCCGCCGCTGTGGTCGATGGAGAAGAAGCGGTAGCCGGGGGCGGTGCGGGCCGGGCCGATCAGGGCGTCGGCGACCTTGGCGTGGAACGGTCCGCCGACCATTGCCTGACCGTTGAAGAAGATGCGCGCCATGGATGGACTCCTCACAGATTCAAAGACCGCGACAAAACGACCGTGACAAAAAAGACCGTTCCGCACGGCGACGAGAGGACAGGTGGATTTCGTCGCCGTACGGAACGGAGCAAAGGGGCGGCGGAACTGCTACAGCCCGGCAGGCGGCAGCGGCGGCGCCGGCGGATAGATTGGTGCTCAGCCCAGCAGGGGAAGCGCGGGGAGGGTCAGGAAGTCCGCGAACTCCTCGGCCAGGGAGACCTGTTCGAAGAGCTGGGCGGCCTCGCGCCAGCGGCCGGCGGCGTAGGCCTCGACACCCAGCTCGGTGCGGAGTCCGGCCAGCTCCGCGGCGACCAGGGTGCGGACCAGCTCGGCGGTGGCCTTCTCGCCGGTGTCGGACAGCACGACCCCGTTGTGGATCCACTGCCAGATCTGCGAGCGGGAGATCTCGGCGGTGGCGGCGTCCTCCATCATGTTGAAGATGCCGACCGCGCCGAGCCCGCGCAGCCACGCCTCGATGTAGCGGATGCCGACCTGGACGGCGTTGTGCAGCCCGGCGTGGGTGCAGGTGCCGCCGGCGCCCGCGATGTCGAGCAGTTCGGCGGCGGTGACGGGCTCGGACGGCCCCGGGTTGTCCTTCTGGTTGGGGCGCTCGCCGAGCACCGCGTCGAACGAGGCGCGGGCGACCGGCACCAGGTCCGGGTGGGCGACCCAGGAGCCGTCGAAGCCGTTGCCGGCCTCGCGGTCCTTGTCCGCCTTGACCTTCTCCAGCGCGGCGGCGTTGACCTCCGGGTCCTTGCGGCTGGGGATGAACGCGGCCATACCGCCGATCGCGTGGGCGCCGCGCTTGTGGCAGGTCTGCACCAGCAGCCGGGTGTACGCGGCCATGAACGGCGAGGCCATGGTGACGCTGTTGCGGTCCGGCAGGATGTAGTGCTCGCCGGCGTCCCGGAAGTTCTTGACGATCGAGAACAGGTAGTCCCAGCGCCCGGCGTTGAGGCCGGCCGCGTGGTCGCGCAGCTCGTAGAGGATTTCGTCCATCTCGAAGGCGGCGGTGATGGTCTCGATCAGCACGGTGGCGCGGGCGGTGCCGTACGGGATGCCGAGTTCGGCCTGCGCGTGGGTGAACACGTCGTTCCACAGCCGGGCTTCGAGGTGGCTCTCGGTCTTCGGCAGGTAGAAGTACGGGCCCGAATTGGGGTCCTCGATGCCCTTGGCGAGCAGCCGGGCGGCGTTGTGGAAGAAGTACAGGCCGAAGTCGACGAACGCGCCGGCCACCGGGACGCCGTCGACCAGCAGGTGGTTCTCGTCCAGGTGCCAGCCACGCGGGCGGACCACGACGGTGGCGAGTTCGGCGGCGGGCTTGAGGGTGTAGGCCTTGCCGGCGGTGCTGGTGAAGTCGATCCGGCCCTCGAAGGCGTCGATCAGGTTGACCTGGCCGCTGAGCACGTTCTCCCAGGTCGGGGAGGTGGCGTCCTCGAAGTCGGCGAGCCAGATCTTCGCCCCGGAGTTGAGCGCGTTGATGACCATCTTGCGGTCGGTGGGGCCGGTGATCTCGACCCGGCGGTCCTGGAGGGCGCGCGGCGCCTCGGCGACCTTCCAGTCGCCGGCCCGGACGTCGGCGGTCTCCGGGAGGAAGTCCAGCGTGCCGGTGCGGGCGATCTCGGCGCGGCGGGTCTTCCGCCTGGCCAGGAGTTCCTGCCGGCGCCCCTCGAAGGCGCGATGGAGGCCGACGACGAAGGCGACCGCCTCCGGAGTGAGCACCTCCTCCGCCCGGTGGACGCGCGGACCGGCGACAGTGACGACCGGAGCGGCGGGGGAGGCGCCGACGGGCCCCTGATCTGCAGCCATGAGCAGGACACTCCTAAGACGGTTGAGCCTGGCGAAGGGAGCTCCGGTGGGAGCTTCCTCGGGAACTTCCTCGATCGTTACCCGCCTGTCGGCGAGTTCGATTCTGTAAGGTGGAGACTAGTTTCCGCGATACAGAATTTCAACGGTTTGTTGAAGAGGTCGCCGGGACTCTACTCCTCCCCGACAGCGAAGGGAACGCCGGTGGTTGCGACCCCCGACACAGCATCGACGACAGGTGCCGACCGCGCGAGCGGCGGCGTGCAGTCCGTCGAACGCGCCTTCCAACTCCTGGAGGCGCTGGCCGACTCCGGCGGCGTGGCCACCCTCAGCGAGCTCTCCACCAGCTCCGGCCTCCCGATGCCGACCATCCACCGACTGGTTCGTACCCTCGTCCAGCAGGGCTATGTCCGCCAGGACACCGCGCGCCGCTACACCCTCGGCCCCCGACTGATCCGCCTCGGCGAGACGGCCGGCCGCCTGCTCGGCAGCTGGGCCCGCCCCTACCTGGCCGAGCTCATGGAGGCCACCGGCGAGACCGCCAACCTGGCGGTGCTGGAGGGCGGCGAGGTGGTGTACGTCGGGCAGGTGCAGTCGCGGCGCTCGATGCGGATGTTCACCGAGGTCGGACGGCGGGTGCAGCCGCACTGCACCGGCGTCGGCAAGGCGCTGCTCGCCCAGCTCCCCGAGGACGAGGCGCGCGCGATCCTGGGCCCCAACCCGCTGCCGGCACACACCGAGTACACCGTCACCGACCCGCAGGAGCTGATGGACCAGCTCGCCGAGGCGCGCGAGCGCGGCTACGTGGTCGACGACCAGGAGCAGGAGATCGGCGTCCGCTGCATCGCGCTCGCGGTCCCCGGCGCGCCGACGCCCACCGCGCTCTCGGTGTCCGGCCCGGAGGCCCGGATCCGGGCTCTGGAGGAGCAGGCCGGCGCCTCCTCGCTGGTACCGGTGATGCGCCAGATCGCGACCCGGCTGGGACAGGTTCTCGCACCCTGACGCTGCGTCAATCTCCACACCTCCGCGACGAGTACGGGAAGCGGGTCCCGTTCGACAGGCCCCGTTCGATGAGCCCCGTTCGGCATCCCCCGTTCAACGTCCCCCGTTCGACGTCCCCCGTTCGACGGACGGGGGCGGGTTGCGCCGTGTCGGCGGCCGCCGCTGCGCCGCCCTGGTGCGGACGCTGCCCGCGATGGCACGGGCGGCCGCAGCGCGAGGAAACGGGGCACAGCCCGGACGACCGGGACGAACGCAACAACCGGCAGCCGTTCGACCTCACGGTGGTCGGGACGGCTGCCGGTTCCTGAGAGCGACTGGTTCCGGGGGGACGTGCGCTGCGTGCTACGTACGGTTAGATGCAGATGCGATTAGCGGTAGACGCGCACATAGAAGGTGATCGGGGTGTTGCCCTGCGGCGCGGGGTGGTACTTGCCCGCGCATACCGAGAGGTTGAGGATCAGGTACGCCGACCAGTTGGCGCCGACACCCTTGCCGTCCGAGAACACCTTGACGCCGTTGACGTACCAGTCGACCGAGTTGGCACCGTAGTAGGTGCCGATGTCCGCTGTGGTGCTCGGTTACCCGCCGGCGGGCGGACAGGACTCGGCGTCCCGGCGGCGGGGTCCGCGAGGGCGGACGACCGTTGCAGGCTAGGCAGGCCGTCCGTGAACGGACAACTCCGTCGGGCCGGTTGTCGCACAGCTCACAGTGGTGTCGATCAACGACGCTTCGCGGCAACCGAGTTGATCAACAGCGCCGATCAAGCACGGCGATCGAGCGTGCCGAACAAGCACGGCGAACAAGCGCGGCGATCAGCCGTAGTAGGGCTCGCCGGTGCCGAAGTAGGTGCGGCGGGCGACACCCATGTGCCGGTCACACACCGCGACGGGTGACGCGATGGCGGACCGTACCGTGGCGCGGGGCCGCCCAAGTCGGCCCGGTCGGATAAATTGGAGACCTGACATTTTCCGCCGTGCACAAGTGCCCGAGCCCGATCCGCACGGTCCGCCCCACGCTCCCGAAAAGAGGTCCCGCCCCACCATGACCGCGCCCCTGCCCGCCTTCGCCGGCCGTACCTACGTCTTCCGGGCCGACAACGGCGCGGCCTTCCGCAACACCTACTCGGCCGACGGCAAGCGGCTGCGCTGGGAGGGCCTCGGCGAGTCGGCGGGCCAGTGGGAGGACGTGCTGCTGCACGTCGCCGAGGTCGCGCCGGAGATCTACTTCGTCAGCTGGACGGAGCAGAGCGGGATCACCGTCAGCCACGTCATGGACCTCAACAAGCTGACCGTACGGGCCTTCTGGACCTTCGAGGGCGAGGGCGGCCGGGTCGGGCAGCTGCACGCGGGGACGCTGGAGCGGGTGGCCTGAGCCAGGCTGAGGTTCTCGGTCCGTTCGGCGTCAGACGGCCTGGTTCGGCACCTTGAGGTGGTCGGACAGCCACTCCAGCGAGGACGGCAGCAGCGCGCTCCAGGTCTCGAAGTTGTGACCGCCCTTCTCCAGCATGCTGTAGGAGACCTTCATCGGGCTGTGCACCGCGTCGATGAAGGCCTCGGTGTCCTGCCGGTAGTTGCCGTCGCCCTTCTTGGTGCCGGCAAGCAGCACGGAGACCTTCGGCTGGGGCAGGTTCTTCAGCCGCCACATCAGGTTGGCCTCGTCGCGGCGCTGCTTGCTGCCGCCGAAGAGGTCGCCGGTGGTCGGGTCGTCGGCGGCGTCGTAGTAGGCGGACAGGGCGACGGCGGTCGGGAAGACGTCCGGGTGGCGCATGGCCAGCTTGAGTGCGCAGTATCCGCCGGTCGAGTTGCCCATGAAGGCCCAGGCCTGCGGGTCGGTCGAGACCCGGAAGCTCGCCTGGATCGCCGAGGGGACGTCCTTGCTGAAGTAGGTGTCGGACTGGGCGCCGTTCGGGATGTCCTCGCACTCGGTGTCCTGCGGCAGGGCGGGCGAGGGACGCATCAGGACCATGACCGTCGGCTGCATCCGGCCCTCCTGCAGCAGCTTGAGCGCGGCACCCGGGTAGTTGAACCGGGTGATCAGGTTCTCGGCGATCCCGGGGAAGCCGGTGCTGACGATCACGGCCGGGAACTGCTTCTGCGCGTACTCGGGCTGGAAGTACTGGGGCGGCAGGTAGACGTAGCCCTCGGTGGACAGCTGGCTGACCTTGCCGTCGATCCGGACCTTGCGGATCTCACCGGACTGGCTGGGCTCGCGGCCCAGCGCTCCCCCGCCCTGCACCGAGGCGTGCCCGACGGTCTCGACCATGAGACGGCCGGCCGCGTCCGCCTTGTTGTGGATCACCACCGGGCCGGCCCTACCGGTACCCAGCAGGTCGTCCCAGCTGCTGTAGAAGGCGAAGTAGTTGTTCGCCACCAGACCGAGCGCGGCGAGCACGGTGACCTGGGTGGCGAGCAGCGCTCCGATCCGGCCGAACACCGCCCGCCAGGACTTCTCGGCGAGCCTGGGCCACAGCCAGACCGTGCCGGCCGTCATCACGACGGCGATCAATATGGCCAGCGCCAGCACCTTGTGGCTCGTCAGACCCATGTCCTACTTGCTCCCACGCCTCGAACTCCCCGCCCCCTCCGCTCAGGACATCCGAGGAGGTCACCCCGGTTCCCCTGCCGGGGCGCGCGATCACCAACCCTAGCGGGAGCTGGGAGAAAGCTGACCGCCGCCCGACAGTCAGCGGGAAGCGGGCAGGGAGTCGGCTGGGAACCGGCGGGGAGCAGATGACGACCGCCAGCCGCCCCCGCTACTCCCCGCCCACCCGCACCCAGAGCCCCAGCCCCGCCGTGAGCTCACGCATGCAGTGGGCGCCGAGGTCCTGCGGGGAGCCCGGGCCGGTGACAGGGGCGTCCGAGGAGGCCCACTGCTCCAGGGCGACCCGGATCGCCGCCGTCGCCGCGGCGGCGGCCAGCCGGAGCTCCAGCGGGTCGGTGCCGGCCGGGCAGCGGTCGGCCAGGACCGCCCGCAGCCGCTCCTCCGAGCCCGCGTGGACCCGCTGCCAGGTGCCGTCCAACCGCGGGTCGCGCAGCAGACTGCGGGTCCAGTGCATCGCCTCGACCGCCGCGTCGTCGGCCGGGGTCAGCGACGCGACTGCCGAGCGCTCCAGTGCCTCGCGCAGCGGCAGGTCCGCCGAGCTCTCCGCCAGCAGGTCCACCCAGCGCTGCCCGCCGGCCGCCAGCAGCGGCGCGACGGCGTCCTCCTTGACCGAGAAGTAGCGGTAAAAGGTGCGCAGCGAGATGCCCGCAGCGAGGGCGATCTCCTCCGCGGTGGTCGCCTCGGCCCCCTGCTCGGCGAAGAGCTCGGCGGCGGTGCGGGCGATCTCCAGCCGGGTGGCGTCACGGCGGCGCTGGGTCAGGGAGGGGCGTCCGGTCACAGGGGCCAGCGTACGCAGTCGATCACCCTGATGGCACATCACGCCAAAAAGTCACATCGAGACTTATTGGCACGTCGTGCCACATGGGCGTACCGTGTCGTTCGGGGTCGAGAGACCGCGAACGAACGGAGTACCACCATGGAGCGCTTCAGCGGACGGAACGTCCTGATCACCGGCGGCGGCTCTGGCATCGGCCAGGCGACCGTGCACCGGATCCTCGCCGAGGGCGGGAAGGTCGTCGCCGTCGACGTCAACGAGGACGGCCTGAAGAAGACCCTGGACCGCGCGACCGCCGACGGCACCGCGGACCGCCTGACCATCCAGATCCTGGACATCTCGGACGAGGCCGCGGTCGTATCCGGCGTGGCCGAGGCGATCGCGGCGCTCGGCGGCCTGGACGTGCTGGTCAACGCGGCCGGCATCCTCCGCTCCTCGCACACCCACGAGACCACCTTGGAGTTCTGGAACAAGCTCCTCGCGGTGAACCTGACCGGCACCTTCCTGATGACCCGCGAGGCGCTCCCCGCGCTGCTCGCGACCGGCAAGGGCGTGGTGGTCAACTTCAGCTCCACCTCCGCGAGCTTCGCCCACCCCTACATGGCCGCGTACGCCGCGACCAAGGGCGGCATCCAGTCCTTCACCCACGCGATCGCCTCGGAGTACTCGAAGCAGGGCCTGCGCGCGGTCTGCGTCGCGCCGGGCAGCATCGACAGCGGCATGACCAACAACCCCGGCCTGCCCGCCGACGCCGACTTCAGCCTGCTCGCCAAGCTCTCCCCCGCCATCGGCCAGGGCTTCGCGGGTCCGGAGACGGTGGCAGGCGTGATCGCCATGCTGGCCTCCGACGACGGCTCCTTCGTCACCGGCACCGAGCTGCGGATCGACGGCGGCACCCACATGTGACCCGCCGGTCCGGCGGACGACACGACGACGGGGCCTGTGCCTTCCTCCATGCGGCACAGGCCCCGTCGCGCGTCCGCCGGCCGGTCAGGCCGGCGGCTTCGTCAGCCTCCGTCAGCCGGTGCGGGCCGGGCGTGACCGCCGGGCGGCAGCGCGCCCTGTCGGGCGTCGCGGTGGGCGGCGAGGGCGTTGCCCACCGCGGCGACGGCGGCCCCGACGAGCAGGAAGGCCACCGTCATCAGGAAGCACGCGCCCGCGACCCGGCGGTAGCCGCCGTGCCGGGCGGGGTCGAGGAAGGGGTACGGGTACCAGTCGACGGCGTGGCCGCGGATCAGCGCGTACACCAGGTAGACCAGCGGGAACGCCAGCCAGCTGAGCACCACCGTTGGGCGGATGCGCTGGACGGGCGGGTCGATCAGCCAGTCGGCGAGCACCACGAGCGGCATCGCGCGGTGGGCCACGTCGTCCACCCACGGGATCACCAGCAGCGCGGGGTACTTCGCCAACAGCGTGCCGTAGGCCAGGCCGGTGATCGCCAGGTAGAGCACCACCGCCCCGCGCACCGCGTCCGGCACGGGCCGACGGCCGGTCAGTCCGGCCCAGCCGCCGTAGCCCAGGACCGCCATCCCGGCGAGGTTGCCGAGGTTGGTGAAGTAGCTGAAGAAGTTCACCACCCCGGTGACGTCGGTCGCCGCGTGGTAGCCGGAGAAGCAGAGCGCGACGGCGATGAGGGCCGCGACAGCGAGCCGGGCGGGAGCGAGCCACGAATGCATCGTCGGGACCGCCTCTCTGGGGCGTGGTCCGGCAGGGCTTACTCGGATTCAAACCCCGCCGAGCGGACTCGGCCACAGGAAGGAGCGCCGCGCGGGCCTCGGACGGTCTCGGAGGGCCCCGGACGGTCTCAAGGGGTGGGCCAGTCGACGGCCAGGGCCGCGGCCGGGTTGGCGACCAGCAACCTGTCGGGCAACTCGGGCCCGAAACCGCGGGCCAGCCGCGGGGCCAGGTCGGTGAGCAGCCGGGCTGTGCCGCCGACCTCGCGGGCCGTCCGGGTGGTGGTGTCGGCGCCGAGCAGCAGCCGGTCGGCGTGGCCCGCCTCGACCAGGTCGGCGATCACGTCGAAGGCCTGGAGGTCGGCGGGGTGGCCGATCCGGGACGGGCTGTCCAGGGCGAGGAACACGCCCTCGGCGGCCAGGCTGCGGTGCAGCGTCCGGTCGGTGAAGCGGGTGAGGTGGCCGAGGATGATCCGGTCGGGGCGGACTCCGTACCGTCCGTGGAGCCGGCGCAGGACGCCGTGCGGGTCGCCGTCGGGTTCGAGGTGGACGGCGATCGGGGCGCCGGTGGCGTGGTGCGCCTCGGCGGCGGCGGCCATCGTCCGGCGGGTGTGCCCGGTGCTGGGGCCCGCGTCGCCGGCGATCTTGATCAAGCCGGGCCGGACGCCCTCGGGCGCGCCGGGGAGCCCGGTGGTGAGCTCGGTGACGAAGCGCTCGGCGAGGTCGGCGTACGGGGCGGTGCGCTCGCTCACGTCGTCGCCGGGGGCGGGGAAGCGGCCCTGGGGGTAGTGAGCCGTCTGGTGCGCGCCGGTGGCGGCGACGATGTGGACGCCGGTCGCGCGGGACAGCCCGGCGAGGGTGTCCGCGCCCCGGCCCATGCCCCACGGGGTCCACTGGACGAGGGTGCGGCCGCCGGCGGCGGCGTACGCGCGCAGGACGTCCTCGGCGGCGGCCGGGTCGTCCAGCTCCTGGCCGGGGAACCGGGGGCTGCGGATGAACAGGTGGTCGTGGGCGTCGGTGACGCCCAGCTCGGCGGGGTCGAGGTCGCCCAGGACGGTCCGGACCGTGCGGGTGGTGCCGGCTGGGGTGGTCATCGCCGGCCCTCTGAGCCGTCTGTGTCCGCTGCGCCCGCTGTGCCCTCCGCGTCCGCTGCGGGGGCGTCGGCCGGGGTGTCGGCCGGGGTGTCGGCCGGGGTGTCGGCCGCCGCGAAGGTGGCGGTGGCGACCCGGAGGCCCGCCAGGGTCTTGGGGACGCCGACGTAGGGGGCCAGGTGCACCAGGACCTCGGTGATCTCCTCCCTCGTCATCCCGATCCGCAGGCTGTTGCGCACGTGGTCGGCGAGCTGCGGCTCGACGCCGCCGAGGGCGGTGAGCGCGGCCAGGTTGGCGATCTGGCGGTCGCGCAGGGCGAGGCCGGGGCGCTGGTAGGTGCCGCCGAAGAGGCTGGTGACGATCCAGTCGGGGAAGCCGGGGGCGACGCCGTCCAGGCCTCCGAGCGTGGCGGCGGCGACCGGGCCGGCGAGCTGGGCCAGCAAGGCGTAGCCGGCTTCGCGGTCGAGCGGGGCGGGCGTGAGGTCGGCGGGTGCGAGCTCGGCAGGGGTCGTGGCGGTGGGCATGGCGGTGGCGGGTCCTTTCACCAGTGGCGGCCGGTCGGCAGCCGGTCGAGTTCGGGGCGGGACAGGTGCAGCACCTGGTAGCGGGCGCCGGGCTCGTCCTCGGGGGCCGGGCCGTGCCAGAGGGCGAACCGGAGCAGCTCCCAGCGGCTCGGGTCCACGGCGACGACGGCGGTGTGCAGGGCCGGGTGGTCGGGCAGTTCGGAGAGGGCCCGCTCGACGGCCTCGGCCGGGTCGGCGGTCTCCGGGAGTCGTACGGTCACGCGGGTGGCGCTGGTCGGGGCGGCGGTACGGGAGCCCCCGGCGAGTCCCGCGCCGAGCCAGTGGTGGACGGCGGGGCGGCCGAAGTCGGCACTCAGTCCGCGGAAGCCAGGGCCCCAGAGGAAGCTGTTCATGCCCTCGGCGGTGTGCCAGAGGTAGAACGGCGCGTACTGGTTGACCGGCGAGCCGTCCCGGCCCCGCTCGCGGACCAGGTAGGCCTTGAGGCCGAGGCCGGGGTGGGCGTCGAGCAGGTGGCCCTTGTCGGCGACGCGTTTGCGGATGACGCCCATGTCGTAGTCGGCGGGGAGGGTGATCTCGTACTGCATGGCGTGCACGGCGGGGCTCCTCGGGGTGGTCTTCTGGCGAACCTCGGGCGATGCGGCTCGGGCTTGTGCGGCCGGTTCGTCGCGGCTGTCCGGTGTCAGGCCCGGCGGTGCGCACCGAGCAGGCCGAGGGCGCCTCGGACGGCCCGCTCGAAGGGCTCGGCGCTGTTCGAGGCGCGGGCCAGTACGTAGCCGCCCTGGACGACGGCGACCACGGCGGCGGCGGTGTCCGCCGGGTCGAGGCCGGGGGCGAACTCGCCGCTCGCCTGGCCCTCGGCGACCAGATCGGCGATCCGGCCGCGCAGCCAGTCGAAGGTCTCCTCGACCGGGGCACGCAGCTGCGGGTCGGCGATGACGTCCGGGTCCTGCGCCATCCGGCCGATCCGGCAGCCGCGCAGCACCTCACGGTCGCGGTGCAGGTAGGCGGCGATGCGGTCGTAGGCGCTGCCGGGGGCGGCGAGGTCCGCGTCGGCGATGCCGCGCATCTGCTCGGCGCTGCGGCGTAGGGCGGCGGCGGCGAGGTCGGGCTTGCCGGCGAAGTGGTGGTACATGCTGCCCTGGCCGACCCCGGAGCGCTGCTGGATGGCCTTGGGGCTGGTGCCGACGTAGCCGCGCTCCCAGAGGAGGGCCTGGGTGCTCTCGATGAGGCGGTCCTGAGTGCTCATGTGGATCACTGTACATACCAGTAGGTACAGAACGCCAGGGGCTTCCGCCCGGGGACTCCGAATGCCGGAAATGGTTGAGGGCCGTGCGCCGCCCCCCGGCGGCCACGGCCCCTCGACCGTTCGTCATCCCCCGTGCCACCAACGGGCATTCCGCCGCGGCCGGTGGCGCGCGTCACGTCACGCACGGTGGCAGACGTCACCCCGGGTAGGGGGTGCACGGCGCATTGCGCGGGCGGGTCGGCGCTCGGGGCCGGCTCGGAACAGGCCGGGACAGGCCGGGACAGGCCGGGACAGGCTCGCCCGGCGTCCGCCACGCCAGGGGCAGTGCGGCGGAACGCAGTTCGCGGCGCCTCAGGGCGAGGGCTTGATCGGCCGCTGACGGCTGGCAAGATGTCCGGCATGAGCTACCTCGCCTCGGATGACCGCTATGCCTCGATGACCTACCGGAAGGCCGGCCGCAGCGGCGTGCAGCTGCCCGCCGTCTCGCTCGGACTCTGGCACAACTTCGGAGACGCCCAGCCGCTGGAGGTGCAGCGGGCGGTGCTGCGCCGGGCCTTCGACCGGGGCGTCACCCACTTCGACCTGGCGAACAACTACGGCCCGCCGTACGGCAGCGCGGAGCGCAACTTCGGCTACCTGTTCGCCCAGGACTTCCGGCCGTACCGGGACGAGATGTTCATCGCGACCAAGGCCGGCTGGGACATGTGGCCCGGCCCGTACGGCAACGGCAGCAGCCGCAAGTACCTGCTGGCCAGCCTGGACCAGTCACTGGGGCGGATGGGGCTGGACTACGTCGACGTCTACTACTCGCACCGCTACGACCCGGACACCCCGATCGAGGAGACGATGGGGGCGCTGGACAGCGCGGTGCGCTCGGGCAAGGCGCTGTACGCGGCGATCTCCAACTACCCGGCGGAGCAGCACCGGGAGGCGGTGGCGATCCTGCGCGAGCTGGGGACGCCGGTGCTGATGAACCAGTCGGCGTACTCGATCCTCAACCGGCACGTGGAGGAGGCCGGCGTGCTGGACGCGGTGGGCGACACCCAGACCAGCCTGATCGCCTACTCGCCGCTCGCCCAGGGGCTGTTGACCGACCGCTACCTCTCCGGCGAGGTGCCGGCCGGGTCCCGGATGTCGGTCGGGAAGTTCCTGACCGAGGAGGTGCTGACCGGGTCGAAGCTGGAGCAGCTGCGGGCCCTGAACAAGGTCGCCGAGGGACGCGGGCAGACCCTGGCGCAGCTGGCGCTGTGCTGGGTGCTGCGGGACCCGCGGGTGGTCTCGGTGATCATCGGGGCGAGCAGCGTGGCCCAGCTGGACCAGAACCTCGACGCGCTGGCCGGCGGGCCGCTGACGGAGGCGGAGCTGGCGGAGATCGACCGACTGAGCCGCTGAGCCGCTGAGCCGCTGAGCCGGACGGCGGCGAGCGGCGAGCGGCCGACAGCTGACAGACTTCGAAATCTGTCAGCTGTCAGCTGTCAGCCGCAATCCGTCGGCTGCCCGACGCCGCCCACGGACCGGGTCAGCCGGCCGGGGTGTACTTGTAGCCGACCCGACGGACCGTCACGATCGTGTCCCGGTAGGCGGTTCCGAGCTTTCGGCGCAGCCGGGCGACATGCACGTCGACCGTGCGTCCGTCCCCGACGTGGCCGTAGCCCCAGACCGCCGAGACCAGGTGGTCCCGGGTGTGCACCCGCTGCGGATGCTCGGTGAGGTGGGCCAGCAGCTCGAACTCCAGGTAGGTGAGGTCGAGCAGCCGCCCGTCGACGTAGGCGTTGCGCCGCTCGGTGTCGACGGTGATCCCGCGCCCGGCCGAACGGACCGGCCGTCCGGCATTCGAGACGCCGCCCGAGACGGCGGGCTCGGAGACCCCCGAGGGCGGAGCCACCGGGCTCTCGGCCGGAACCAGAACCAGGTACCCGACCATCGGGTGGCCCGCCGCGCCGCCGGCCTGCGGCCCGTACTGGGCGAGCAGCCCCTGCGGCAGGGCGGCGACGACGGCCGCCCCCTCCGGCAGCGCGGCCAGCAACGAGGCGGGCGCCGGCGGGACGACCGTCCGGGACTGCGGTCCCGCGGCGGGGGCGACCGAGGGAACGGAGGCGACAGGCGGAACCGACGGAACGGGCGAGACGGAGGGAACGGAGCGGACCGCGCGCAGGTGCGGGGTCGCGGTGGGCAGGGGCAGGGTGGCCGTGGAGGAAGAAGACATGGTGTGCCGCTCATTTCGCGCGTGACGGACGGGGTGGAGTCGTCTGCGCGTCGACCGGGCGTACTGCCGTTGCTGGACCGGACCGAACCGGGTTCAGCGGGCGGAGAGCCGGGACGCGCTGGGCGAGCCCGGACACGTCTGATCGAACAGGTGCGGCTGCCGGGACGGCCAGAACGGCTCAAGGTCGAGGCGACCCTGTCGGCTGTCCACGGCGCGACGCGCGCGCCCGTTCCACCGTCCGGTCCGCGGACCCGCGCACATCGCGGGAGCCGGCCCGGTCGGACGGGGGCGGCCGGCGACGCCGGGGGCAGGGCTGGGGCAGACGATGTTCACTGGTTTCTCCGCGGGGCGGGGCCGGTTGGTCGGCCGCGGACACGCCGGAGGGGCGGTCCGCTACGGCCTGGTCGACGGGGGTCGGCGGTGCGTCGGGCGGCGGCCGGGTGGGCCGGAGCTGCCGGGGGACGTACCGGGGCGGGGTGAGTCCGTCAGCGACAACAGGCGCTGCAGATCAGCGCGTGGTCGATGTAACGGCGGACGGTGAGCACCGGCACGACGGGTCCGGGCATGGCGGTGGTTCGTCGCTGACCGACAGTCATCCCCGGTGCCCTCCCCCTTCGTTCTGTCCGGCGACGCACCGATGTCGGTGCGCGCCGACGGTGCCGCGTCGGATCGTCGAAGGCCTGGTCGCCGGTCGGTAACACCCGTGCGAACGGGGCGTTTCCAACCTTCCCGACGGCATGGCCGGGGCGGCCTTCGTCCACAGAGCCTTCCACGCCCGAGCCGGTCTAGGCAACCTTCAGCACGTTGACCGTCCGGGATGTGGACGACCCAATGAGACGCCCGGCGGGCTGAGGAGCCTTGACCAGCGGTGATTGGCGGACGGTCAGGCGGTACCGGTCAGGTCTCGGACGGTCAGGCCCCGGACCGTCAGGCCCCGGACCGTCAGGCCCCGGACCGTCAGGCCCGGGCGGGAGCCCGGCGGCGGAGGGCGGCGGCATGCTCGACCAGGGCGACCAACAGCTCCTTACCGTCCTCCCGCAGCCGCGCGTCGCACAGCAGCACCGGGATCTCCGGGTCGAGGTCGAGGGCGTCCCGGACCTCGTCGGGGGCGAACCGTTCGGTGCCCTCGAAGCAGTTGACCGCGACGACGAACGGGATGCCGCGCTGCTCGAAGAAGTCGACCGAGGGGAAGCAGTCGGCCAGCCGCCGGGTGTCGGCGAGCACCACGGCGCCGAGCGCGCCGCGCGCCAACTCGTTCCAGACGAACCAGAACCGGTCCTGCCCTGGGGTGCCGAACAGGTAGAGCGCGAGGCCGGGCCGCAGGTCGATCCGGCCGAAGTCCATGGCCACCGTGGTGGTGCTCTTCTCCTCGACGCCCGAGGTGTCGTCCACCGGGCGGCCCAGCTCGCTGAGCTCCTCCTCGGTGCGCAGTGGCCGGATCTCGCTGACAGCGCCGACCAGGGTGGTCTTGCCCGCACCGAACCCGCCCGCGACCAGGATCTTCACCGCGACGGCCGGACCGCCGCGCCACTGCGGGTCGTTGGCGTTCCCGCGCGGCGCCGAGGACGGGTCCGCAGGGGTGTGGTCAGAGCGCACGGAGTCCATTGATCACGTCTCGCAGCAGGCGCTCGTCCGGCAGCTCGGCGAGCGGAACGGGTCGGGTGACGCTGATCAGGTCGGCGTCGTAGAGGTCGCCGAGCAGGACGCGCACGACGCTGACCGGCAGGTCGGTGTAGGAGCCGAGCTCCGCGACGGACAGCGGATCGTGGCGGCACCAGGCCAGCAGGGTCTGGTGCTCCGGGTCGAGGACGTGCGCCGGCACGGCCCCCGCGTCCGGCCCGGGGTCCTTGGCGGTGATCAGCGAGATCAGGTCGAACAGACCCTCCTCGACCGGCCGGGTGCGGCCCCGGGTCATCGAGTAGAGCCGCACCACGGGCCCGGCCTCGTCGTCGAACCAGCGGTCGTCGGCCGGGGTGCGCGGCTGGAACAGGTCGACCTCGGGTCCGCCCGGGGTCGCCTGCTCCTCATCGGTGGGCTCGGCCGAGTCCACCGACACCTGGGGGCCGTCGAGCGCCTCCGGCCCGTCGAGCGCCTCGGGGCCGTCAAGCACCCCGGGGCGCTCCGGTCCGTCCGCCTTCGGATCCGCCATCGGACCCCTCAGCTCCTCGGCGCGGCGGCTTCGGTGCGCGGCTCGGCGGCCATGTGCTCGCCGACCCGCTTGACCAGCAGGGCCATCTCGTAGGCGATCTGGCCGATGTCAGCCTCGGCCTCGCTCAACACGGCCAGGCAACTGCCGTCGCCGGCGGCCGTGATGAACAGGAAGGCCTCGTCCAGCTCGACCATGGTCTGCCGGACCCCGCCGACCTTGAAGTGCCCGCCGGCGCCCTTGGCCAGGCTGTGGAACCCGGCCGCCACGGCGGCGAGGTGCTCGGCGTCCTCCCGGTCGAGGTCGCGGGAGGCGCCGGTGGCCAGACCGTCGCTGGAGAGGATCACCGCGTGCCGCAGGGCCGCGACGCGCCCCACCAGGTCGTCCAGGAGCCAGTTGAGGTCACCGGACGGCTGCGTCGAAGTGGTCATGAATCAGTTCCTTCCGCTGGAGCGGGTGGTGCAGGCGATACGGGTGATACGGGTGATACCGGTACTGCGGATGCTTCGGGTACTGCGGGTGCCACTGGTGATACGGGCGAGGCGGGCGTCGGGTTCCGCCGCACCGGCTGCCCGGCCGGCACCCGGCGGGCGAGCGGCGCCCGGCCGGCGTCCTCGGGGGCGGGCGCGGGCAGCGCCGTCGGGGCGGGTGCCGGGCTGATCGCCCGTCGGGACAGGTCCGGCGGCTGCCAGGCGGGTACGGCCGTGGGCCGGGTGCCTGACGCGGTGGAACGATCCTGCACACTGCGGTCCTGGCCGGTGCGGTCCCGGGCGGTACGGTCCTGGGCGGCGCGGTCCTGGGCGGTCCGATCGGCCGGGCCGGTGGCGCCGCGCCCGCGGGTGAAGCCGCGCTGGAACGAGGCGAAGGTGGCCCGGGCCTCCTCCGGCGAGCGCTCCCGCGACTCCCGGAGCTCCCGGACGTCACCCGACGCGTCGGCCGACCCGGCCTCCCGAACCGCGCGGTCCTCGGGCGCAGCCTCGGAACGGAGCCGCTCCTTCGCCTGCTCCTTGAGCTGCGGCGCGAGGTTCGCCTGCCGGACCCTTCGCGGCAGACCGCCCGGCGTCCGCTGCGCGGCGGCCACCGGGGCAGCGGCCACCGTCACGGCGTCCGCGGTCACGACGTCCGCGGACGCGGCGGCCACCGGCACGGCGTCCGCCGGCACGGCCGTCGGAGCATCGGCAACCGTCGGCACCTCCTCGGCCCCCGCCACGTCCCGCCGGTGCCGCCCCGTCCCCAGAGCGCCCTCGACGTCCGGCGCCGGCGCGGGCACCAGCACCGGCCCGCCCTTGGGCCGCGCAGCCCGGCGCGGCAGCCCGTTGGCCGTACGCCCCGCCTCGGGCGCCGACGGGCGCGGCCCGCCGCTCACCCGGTGCCGCCCGCCCGCAGCGGCCGGAGGCTCAGCAGCGGGCGCCGAGGCGTCGCCAGGCACCGCGACCAGGTCGCGCTGCCCGCGCCGCCCCGCCGCCGCCCGTCCCGTCGCCGCCCGCTTCGGCGCACGGACGGCCGAGGCGCCGGCGGCTCCCTGGGCGGGCGGCTCCGGCAGCCCGTCCGGTGCCTCCGCCAGCAGCTCGCGCGGGATCAGCACCACCGCCGTGGTCCCCCCGTAGGGCGAGGGCCGCAGGTGGACCCGGATGCCGTGCCGCCGGGCGAGCCGGCTGACCACGAACAGCCCCAGCCGGTCGGTGTCGGCGAGATCGAACTCCTGCTCCACGGCGAGGCGTTCGTTGATCTCGGCGAGCAGCTGCCCGCTCAGTCCGAGCCCGCGGTCGTCGATCTCCAGCGCGAAGCCGTGCGCCACCACCTCGCCCTGGACGGTGACTTGGGTAGCCGGCGGGGAGAACACCGCGGCGTTCTCGACGAGTTCGGCGATCAGGTGGGTCACGTCGGCGACGGCGCTGCCGAGCAGGCCGGTGCCGGGGAAGGGCCGGACGATCACCCGGGCGTAGTCCTCGACCTCGCCTACCGCCGCGCGGACCACGTCCACCATCCGGACCGGCTTGCGCCAGGCGCGCCCGGGCGAGCCGCCGGCCAGGATGATCAGGCCTTCGGCGTGCCGGCGCATGCGGGTGGTGAGGTGGTCGACCTTGAAGAGGTCCTCCAGCTCCGCCGGGTCCTCGGTGCGGCGTTCCATGGTGTCGAGCAGGGTGAGCTGCCGGTGCAGCAGCACCTGGCTGCGCCGGGCCAGGTTGACGAACACCGCCGAGACGCCGCGCCGCAGTTCGGCCTGTTCCACGGCGGCTTCCACGGCGGCCCGCTGGACCGCGTTGATGGCCTGGCCGACCTGCCCGATCTCGGCCTGACCGAAGTGCAGTTCGGGCGCCTCGACGGCCACGTCCACCGGCTCGCCGCGGCGCAGCCGCAGCATGACGGACGGCAATCGGGTGGTCGCCAGTTCGTTGGCGGCGTTGCGCAGGCCGATCAGCTCGCGGGCGAGGCCCCGGCCGATCCGGAAGGAGATCAGGATGGTCAGGACGACGGCGACCAGGCCGATCGCGCCGGCGATGCCGCCGCTCCAGAGCGCCGCGATCGCGGTGGACCGCCCTCGATCGTCCAGGCCCGCGGCGATCCGGGAGTTGATCGAGGCGAGGTCGCCGAGCGAACGGTCGGCGGTCTGCCGCCAGTTGTCGCCGTTGAGCGCCCAGGCCACCCGGTCGGGGCCGCCGGCGCCGACGAAGTCCGCCTCGGCGCGGGCCAGCGCCCCCCAGGCCTCGCCGCCGCGCAGGGCGATGTAGTCGGACTGGTCGGCGGGTTCGAGTTCGGCGATGTAGACGGTGAACAGCGCCTGCTGGTTGTGCAGGGCGTCCAGCGCGACCTGGTACTGCTCGGCGGTGGGCTTGGCGGTGCCGGCGCGCAGGCCCTCCATGGCCGCGTCCTCCTGCGAGAGGTACTCGCGGGCACGCACCAGCTCGATCAGGATGGTTCCCTGGCGCGGGAGTTGGCCGCTCTGCCGCGCGACGTAGGCCGACCGGAAGCCGAACACCGGCCGGATCAGGTCGCTGTACTGCCCGAGCGCGAACTCCCAGTTGAGCGCGAGGCGGCCGATCTGGGCGCGCAGCGGGGCGATCTGGTCGGCGGCGGCGATGATCTGCACCAGGCGGGCCCGCTGGGCGGCGGAGAGTTCGCCGTGGGCGCCGTCCTTCTTCTGCCGCAGTACGGTGAGGCTGCGGTCGGTGGCGGCCGCGGCGTGCTCGAAGGCGTCCCGGGCGACCGGCGAGTTCGGGTCGGCCAGGCGCTGGACGGCGGCCCGGCGCTCGTCCTGCAGGTCGCTCGCGTACTGGTCGACCGCGGCACCGTAGTCCTTGTACGTACGGCTGATCGCCAGCTGGTTCCAGGCATCCCCGGTGGTGGCGAGCGTCGCGTACACCCACAGGGCGGCGAGCGCGACGATGGGCACCAGGAGCAGCGCGATGATCTTCGCGCGGATCGAGCTGCTGCGCAGACGCATGGAGTCCTCGGTCGGGAAGTGCCAGGCGCGGACGGGGAGCGGGGGGAAGCGGTGTGAGGGGGGTGCGGAGGGTTCGGCGGGCTCGGGCGGGTTCGGCGGGTGTGCGAAGTGGGGCTCGGACGGACTTTGCGGAGGTATGGGAAGGAAGCTGCGGAGGGCTCCCGGCCACGGGTCTGCGAGACTCTACTACGCCGTGACCACACGTTCGAGGGTCGAACCACTCCGCTTCCCCGCCTTGCCCAGGACACGTCAGGAGCCACCCGCGCTCGCGCCCGCTTCATGCCCGTCCCGCACCCGGACCTCGAACGGATCCTGGACGGATCCCGGACCGATCCGACCCGGATCGCGCCCGGATCGTCCACCGACACCCCGAATGTCCAGGTCACACCGTGCGCGCACCAACTCCCCGAATCCTCCCCCTCACCTCCACGATCACGGCACCATCCGAGCGGACCCGTGCCGATCTCGTCGCGTCACCGCCACAACCCTGGGCAGTGACAGGACGATCCGATAGTTTCGCTCCACCCCCACGACCGGGCGCCGCCACCCCGACGCCCGTCCGCCGGGACCGACAGACAGCGCCGCGAGACGCGAACTGGGGAGGACTGTGCGCGAGTTCACCACGCCTGCCCCGCCCGGACGCGAGGCCACCGGAGGACTCGCCGACTCCCTGTACGACACCGCCGAACGCACGCCCGAGATGGTCCAACTGTCCTGGCGGACCGGCGACGGGCGGTGGCAGGACGTCACCGCGCGGGAGTTCCGGGACCAGGTGCTCGCCCTCGCGAAGGGCCTGCTGACCCGCGGCGTGCGCTACGGCGACCGGGTCGCCCTGATGTCCCGCACCCGCTACGAGTGGACGCTGTTCGACTACGCACTCTGGTCGATCGGCGCGATCACCGTCCCGGTCTACCCCACCGCCGCAGCCGAGCAGGTGCGCTGGATCCTCGCCGAGACCCAGGCGGTGGCCTGCCTGGTCGAGGACGAGGACGCCGCGATGACCGTCGGCGCGGTCTGCGACGCGCTGCCCGACCTGACCGGCATCTGGCAGCTCGACCGCAACTGCGTCGCCGCGATCACCGAGGACGGCCTGGACGTACCCGACGCGCTGGTGCACCGCCAGCGGCTCGGCGTCGCCGCCGCCAACATCGCCACCGTCGTCTACACCTCAGGCACCACCGGCCGGCCCAAGGGCTGCCTGATCACCCACGGCAACCTCGCCGCCGAGGCCGACGCGCTGCTCGACGGCTGGGGAGACGTCTTCCGCGACACCGGCGGCGGCCAACCCGCGACCCTGCTGTTCCTGCCGCTCGCGCACGTCTACGGGCGGGCCGTGCAGATCGCGGCGGTCCGCGGCGGCTTCCGGATCGGCCACATCCCCGAGGTCTCCACCGGCGCGCTGCTGCCCGCCCTGGAGACCTTCCGGCCGACCTTCCTGCACGCCGTGCCGTACGTCTTCGAGAAGATCTTCCAGCAGGCCAGGCGCGCCGCCGAGGAGGGCGGGCGGGGCGAACTCTTCGAGCAGGCCCGGCAGGTGGCCGTCGACTGGGCGGCCGCCCGGGAGCAGAAGGCCTTCGGCCGCGGCCCCGGCCCGGGCGCCGCGCTGCGGCTGCGCCACCTCGCCTACGAGCGGACCGTCTACCCCAAGCTGCGCGCCGTGCTCGGCGGCCGGGTGCGCAGCGTGATGTGCGGCGGGTCCTCGCTGCGGCGCGAGTTGAGCCTGTTCTTCACCGGCGTCGGGCTCCAACTGTACGAGGGCTACGGACTGACCGAGACCACCGCCGCGATCACCGCGAACCCGGCCGGACGGCAGAAGCTCGGCACGGTCGGCCAGCCGGTGCCGGGCGCCTCGGTGGCGATCGCCGACGACGGCGAGGTGTGGGTGCGCGGCGGCTCGGTGTTCGGCGGCTACCTCAACCACCCGCAGTGCACGGCGGAATCGCTGGTGGACGGCTGGTTCGCCACCGGTGACCTGGGCCGGCTGGACGGGGACGGCTACCTCACCATCACCGGGCGCAAGAAGGACCTGATCGTCACCAGCAGCGGAAAGAACCTCGCCCCGACCGCGCTGGAGGAGCGGGTCGAGGCGCACCCGCTGGTCTCCCAGTGCCTGGTGGTCGGCGACGACCGCCCGTACGTGGCCGCGCTGATCACACTCGACCCAGCCGCACTGGCGCACTGGTTGAAGACCCACGGGCGGGAGCAGCTGGACCCGTGGGCGGCGCTCACGGACGAGCAGTTGCACGTCGAGATCCAGCGCGCGGTGGCGGCGGCGAACACGGCGGTCTCGCGGGCCGAGTCGATCCGCGCCTTCCGCTTGCTGCCACGGGAGTTCAGCCTGGAACAGGGACTTCTGACGCCCTCGCTCAAGCTGCGACGGGCGGCGATCGCGGAGCACCACGCGGACGACATCGAGGAGTTGTACCTCTCCTGAACCGGACTGGCCCGCATCATCACTGACGTACCGTCCTGTCCCTTATGACACAAGGGTGTTCTCGGTGCGGTTCACCGGCCGTTCCCTTGACGGGCCGATTGGTCCAGTCCATTGTTGCTCTTCGGTCCGCGTGCGGCGCACCGATACAGCCCGCTCCCGCCCCTCCGGGAGAGCTCCCGCTCCACGGCTCCGAGCTCTACGACTCCAAGCTCTACGACTCCAAGCTCTACGGTCGTGAGCTCCACCGCCCCGAGTTCCACGGTCCTGATTCCGCTCACGCCCTCCCCACGGGCGTGCCCCCACACGCTGGAGTCCTCACGTGTCGATGTCCACGCGCCTGTCCGCGCTGGCCGCCTCCGTCGCACTGCTCGCCGGCTTCGCCCTGCCGGCGGCCTCCGCCGACACCGGCGGTTCCGCCGGGCCGACCGTCAACCTGGCCACCAACCCCGGCTTCGAGCTGCCCTCCCCCAACCTCGCGGACTGGGGCAGCATCCCCGGCTGGAGCTGCACCGGCGGCCCTGCCGAGGCGGCCGTCACCACCACCGCCCCGTACTCCGGGACCTCCGCGCTCACCGTCACCCCGGCGGACGCCGACTCCACCGGCGAATGCGCGCAGACCGTCGCAGTCCAGCCGAACACCACGTACACCGCGTCGGCCTGGGTGCGCGGCAACTTCGTCTACCTGGGCGCCACGGGCACCGGCCGGGACGTCGCCCCCGCCTGGACCGAGACCACCGGCGGCGGCTGGCAGCAGCTGACCACCCGCTTCACCACCGGCCCGAACGCCCGCAGCATCCGGCTGTACGTACACGGCTGGTACCAGCAGGGGCCGTTCTCGGTGGACGACGTGCGGGTCGACGGCCCGGCGCCCGCCCCGGCGGTGGCGCGGGGCTCGATCCCGACCAGCGACAAGGTCGTCTTCTTCACCGTGGACGACGGCTGGCAGCGCGCCCCCGAGGCGGAGCGGTTCATCGCCGACCACCACCTCCCGATCACCGCCTTCCCGCTGCCGATGCCGGCCGGCACCGACCCGGACTTCTTCAAGCGGGTCACCTCGGTACCCGGCTCCTCGATCCAGGACCACAGCGTCTCGCACTCCGACCTCAGCAAGCTGCCGCTGGAGCAGCAGCAGGTCGAGGTCTGCGACGCCCGCGACGCGATGACCCGCCTGTTCGGCACCGCGCCCGTGGTGTTCCGTCCGCCGTCCTTCGCCTCGAACGCCGACACCCTGCAGGCCGCTGCCAATTGCGGCATCCGCACCGTGCTGACCGCCGACGCCGACTTCAGCTGGGGCGCCTCCAACATCTGGCACCCAGGCCCGCTGCAGCCGGGTGACGTCGTGCTGATGCACTGGACCGACACCCTCGCCGGCGACCTGCCGCGCGCCTTCGCCGCCGCGGACGCCGCCGGGCTGAGGCCGGCGGGGTTGGTGGACTACGTCCGCTGACGTAGCGTCGGGCCGGCGGGGCCAACGGTGGTGTCGACTCCCCTCCAGGTGGCGATCTTGCTCGTTGACAGGGCGTCCGCGGCATGGCTCTAATGGGGGCGTGCAGCGCGGCGTCGACCACAGAGCAGTGGGCCGGTCGGCAGCCGAGCCAGCACCTGACACCCAAGGGGACGATGCGCGATGAGTACTTTCTCCGCTGCCCTGATCTGACGTAGGCGGTCACCGCGGTGTCCGCCCGTTCTCGCGTGGTACCGCGTGTGGCCGCGACTCCCTCGAATTCTCCGGAGACTCCACCACACACGTATGCCTGTTTCCTCCAACCCCGCCAATTCCTTCAATCTGAACGTCATCGACGAGTTCCGCACCAACGGCGGCCGGGTCGGCGGCCCCTTCCAGGGCGGCGACCTGCTGTTGCTGACCACCACCGGGGCCCACACCGGGCGGCCGCACACCGTCCCGCTCGGGTACGTCCGGGCCGAGGGGCTGCTGCTGGTCGTCGCCTCGGCGGCCGGGGCGCCGGAACACCCGCAGTGGTACCGCAATCTGCTGGCCCACCCGGTGGTCCGGATCGAGCTCGGCACCAACGCCTTCGACGCGATCGCCGTACCCGCCGAGGGCGCTCACCGGGAGCGGCTGTTCGCCGCAGTCGTCCGGTCGGCGCCCGGGTACGGCGACTACCAGGCGCACACCGAGCGCGAGTTGCCGGTGGTCGTCCTGGAACGATCCGAGGCACCGACCGACGCCCCCCGCGAGGTGCACAGCCTCGCCGACAAGCTGCTGGAAGCGCACACCTGGCTGCGCGCGCAGCTACGTCACATCCGGGACGAGGCGCGGGCCCATTCACCCGGCCGCCCGGTCGGGCTCGGCCTGCAACTGCGGCAGCACTGCTTGGCGTTCTGCCAGGGCCTGACGCACCACCACACCGGCGAGGACGCCGCGATCTTCCCGGCTCTCGCCCGCAGCCACCCGGAGCTCGCCGAGGTGCTGGAGCGGCTCGGCGAGCAGCACCGGGAGATCAAGCGGATCAAGGAGCAGCTGGTGGCGCTGCTGGCCGGGATGACGGTCACCGAGCCCGAGCTGCTCCGAGCCGAGCTGGACCGGATGTCGGCCGAGCTGGAGGCGCACCTCGACTACGAGGAGGCCGAGTTGCTGCCCACCCTCGCCGGGATCCCCTTCCCGCCGGTCCGGCCCGCCCCGGCCGGCGGCTGACGCGGCGGTGCCGCCGTCCCCTCCCGAGCTGTGGGAGGGGACGGCGGCACCGGTGTTGCGTCGCGCACCTGACGGAGCGCTGGAGCCGGGCTTCAGGACTGGCTGAAGACCGGCAGGTAGCCGTTGGCCTGGCCGGCCGCGTTCGGGTGGTAGCTCTGGTCGATCGGCAGCGTGGTGCTGTGCAGCCAGGTGTCCAGGGACCCGCAGATCTCGTGCCCGGAGAAGATGTCGCGCACGTCACCGAAGGTGAAGCCGGCATTGGCGACCCGTTTGGCGATGACGCCGTCCAGCGTGTCGGCGGCCTCGTTGATGGCGGCGCGCTTGGTGTCACCGATGCCGAAGATGCAGGAGCCGTCGATCTGGTACAGGTGCGGGTAGTCCATCACCACGACGTGGGCGTTCGGCGCCTTGGCCCGGATCGCGGAGTAGACCTGGTCCAGCTGGCCGGGCAGGGTGTTGACGGCGTAGTCCTCACCCGTGCTGACGGCGTTGAGGCAGTCGCTGTCGCTCCCCAGCACACAGGTCTGCATGATGCTGGAGAACCCCGCGTCGTTGCCGCCGATCGTGAGGCTAACCAGCGTGGTGCTGGAGTCCAGGGCGGAGATCTGGCTGTTGAGGACGTCGCCGGTTCTGGCGCCCGAACAGGCCACGAAGGAGAAGGAGGACGGGGAGTTCGCGTTGGCCCACAGGTAGGCGTAGGCGTTGGTGCTGCGCTCGCAGCTACCGCTGTCGCTCAGGTAGCTGCCGGCACCGACACCGGCCGAGTAGGAGTCGCCGAGCGCCACGTAGTTGACACCGGCCGCGTTGGCGGAGGACGCCGTGTAGAGCGTCGTCAGCGTGAGGAGAGCGGCTATGGCGGCGACGGACAGGGCACGAACAGGGCGGAGCATTGCACCTCCTGGTGATGGCGTGGGTCATCGATCGGATGCCGGGCGGCAGCCGAGCACCGGACGACGGGGCCGGTGTCCCGCTGGAGCGCCTGGTGGAACGTCACGGCGGTACGGCTCAGGAGCGGCTGAAGACCGGCAGGTAGCCGCCGGACTGGCCGGCCGCGTTCGGGTGGTAACTCTCGTCGATCGGCAGCGTGGTGCTGTGCAGCCAGGTGCTCAGCGAGCCGCAGATCTCGTGGTCGGTGAAGATGCTCCGCACGTCACCGAAGGTGAAGCCCGCGTTGGCGACCCGCTTGGCGATGACGCCGTCCAGCGTGTCGGCGGCGCCGTTGATGGCGGCGCGCTTGGTGTCACCGATGCCGAAGATGCAGGAGCCGCCCACCTTGTACAGGTGCGGGTAGCCCATCACCACGACGTGGGCGTTCGGCGCCTTGGCGTGGATCGCGGAGTACACCCGGTCCAGTTGGGCGGGCAGGGTGTTGAGGGCGTAGCCCTTGGCCGTGTTGACGGCATTGAGGCAGTCGCTGTCGGAGCCCAGCACACAGGTCTTCATGGTGTCGGCGAAGCCCGCGTCGTTGCCGCCGATCGTGAGGCTGACCAGCGTGGTGCCGGAGTTCACGGCGGAGATCTGACTGTTGAGGACGTCGCCGGTTCTCGCCCCCGAACAGGCCACGAAGCTGAAGGTTGACGGCTTGTGCGCGTTCTTCCACAGGTAGGCGTAGGCGTTGGTGCTGCGCTCGCAGCTACCGCTGTCGCTCAGGTAGCCGCCGGCACCGACACCGGCCGAGTAGGAGTCGCCCAGGGCGACGAAGTTCACGCCGGCCGCGCCGGCGGAAGTCGCCGCGAAGAGCGTCGTCATGGAGAGGAGAGCCGCTATCGCGGCCACGGACAGAGCACGAGCAGGGCGGAGCATGGCACCTCCTGGTATGACGTGGGTCACAGGAAGGGATACCAGGCAGTAGCCAAGCGCGGAAGCGCTCATGCCAAGGACATTGACGGTCCGTCTGATAGCGCAGGAGTGAACCGCCCCGAACGGAGCGTGAGTTCACGCTGGTGGGCACGGGTATACGTCGATGCGCGTCGGTCATCGCGTGTAGATGAGAAATTCCGGGGAAGTCAGCGCAGCATCAGCCGCTGGTCAGCCCACGGCCACCGCAGCGCCAGTTCGGCGGCGAGGCCCCGTCAGCTCTCCCCGCCCGGAGGTACGCCACAGCACCGGCACGCCGTCCGAGGGTGCGCCACGGCCCGTCGAACCTTGCCCACCCGAAGGCGCGCCACGGCCCCGTTGACCCACCCGCCCCGAGGGCGCGGCTCAGTTCCCCGCCAGCCGGTCGCCCCCCGCGTACACCGACCCCGGAAAGACCGTGCAGCCCTCGACCGGCAGCTCCTCGATCGTCTCGTTCGCGGCGGCGGGCACGCCGAGCCAGCGGACGGCCGCGGCGACCGCCGCCCGGGCCTGGCGCAGCCCGGGCGCGCCCCAGCCCAGCAGCTCGACCGCGAGCCCCGGCGCGACCAGCAGCCGCCGGTAGTGCCGGCCCGAAGCCGGGTCGGCCACGCTCGGGCCGACCGCTCGCAGCGCCGCCGCCATCCGGACCCGCGCGCACTCGTGCCCGCCGTTGGCCGAACCGACCCGGTCGTAGAGGTAGCCGAGGTAGTACGGGCGGCCGATCACGGCCTGGGCCTCCTCGCCCGCCTCCCGGGCCAGGGCCGCGGCCGGGTCCCCGTCGTCCTCCGGCTCCAGCGAGCCGCCGGGCAGCGAGCAGATCCCGTCCCGTGGGTTCACCAGGGTGAGCACCCGCCCGTCCGGGGCGAACAACCAGCCCCAGGACTGCTTCACCGGCAACCCGTCCGGAACCTGCTCGCCCGGCCGCCACGGCCAGCCCGCCGTGGGACGCCGCCGCACCTTCCCGAGCAGCTCGGCGACTTCCGCCGTGAACTCGATCCGGCCCATGCCGTGCGTCCCCTCTCGGTGTCGGGCTCGCCGGACCTGCGGAGCACGGTTCGGAGCGGAGCGGCCGGAGCGGCGGCGTGGGGTACTGCGCGCTCCTGCTGTTGATCTTCTCCGATCTTCCCCGAACAGGCGGTCGATGAACAGTCCCCAGCGCCGCATGGTGGATGCGGAGGGCCGATCACCCCAGCGGCCCGCCCCCTTCCCCGACCCCCGGGAAGCCGGCCCCCGGGAAGCCCGGCAGCGGGAACCCCGGCCGCGGGACCACCCCGGGCGGGAACGGCAGCCCGCGCGCCGCGTCGTCGGCCAGTTCGTCGAACACCTCGTGGGCGGTCATCGGCCGCAGCCGCCCGTCGGCCAGCGCCCATCCGCGCACCGTCGGCCCGGGCGGCCGGTCGGCCGACGGCCCGCTCGAAGCCCCGCCCGGCGGCCCGCTCGACGGGTCGCCGTGCAGCAGCAGCGCCCCCTCCCCGCCCGAGGCCACGCCCGCCGCGAGCGTGACGCAGAACGCCTCCGTGTCCCGCCCGGAGGGGTGCAGACGCCCCTCCGCCACGCAGACGTCCACCGCCGAGGTGAGCTCCTCGCCGTCCTCGGGGCCGTGGCAACGCAGCGTCAGCAGGTGGCAGCCCTCCCCCGCACCCTCGGCCAGTGCCACATAGACCGAGGTCACGTACCGCATGACCGCCGCCATCCGTCGCTGCCCGGCCGGATCGTCCCCGACCGCATCCAGCAGCGCCGCGCAGGCGACGGACATCCGCACCCGCGCCCGGTGGTCGTCCAGCAGCACCGGGAGCAGCTCGACCAACCGCTCCCCCGCGTAGACGAACGGCTCCCCGGCCAGCTCCGGATCGCCCGCGTACGCGACCCGGGCGGCGGGCGCCCGGGGATCGAGCCCGAGCGCCGCGCAGTAGTCCTCGAAGTCGCCCGCCTCGAGGACCCGCAGGTGCACCTCCAGCCCCTGCCCGTGCAGGCCCCTCAGCTGCTCCTCCGCCCGCCGCAGGTACTCCTGGTGCCCGAGGGCACCGAACAGCCCGTACTTCGCCAGCCCGGCGAAGTCGGCCGCGTCCGCGGCGAGCGCGACCGCCACCGGCTGCGGCGGCGCACCCCGGGCCCGGCCGCCGCGCCGCCCGCGGGCCCCGGATCCACCGGCCCGCCCGCCCGGCGGCCGTCCACCCCCCGGCGGCGGCGCCCCTCCGGGACCACCGGCTGGCACCCCGCCGACCCCGGCCCCGGGCCTGCGCCCGCCGAGCACCAGCACCCGCCGGGCCCGCACCGGCCCGCCACGCACCACCGCGGTGCCCGACACCTCGTACGCCGAATCCCGCACAGTCATGGGTTTCCTCCCGCTCACTCGCTCAGCACCGGCCGGCACAGGGCAGCACCGGCCGGCACCGGCCACTCCGACTCTCGGAGCCGCCGACGCCACGGAACATACACAGAGCCACTGACAATCCACCCCAAGTAATCGAACAAGGTCAGGCAGCCCCGACCCCGTCGTCATTCATCGATCAGTCCTGGCGATTTCCGTCCACATGTCGGCCACCATCGACCGAGTACGCCCGCCAACGACCCGGAACGACTCGATCCTGGCGCTCCTCCGATGGACGGGTCGGAGCAGCGACCACGGGTGGGAGGGGCTGACCGGCGCCGGGCGCGCCACGCCTCGGGGATGTCGAACGACGCCGCCCGGCAGGAGACCGTCATCCGGTGCGCCGGGTCGCCGACGTGGCGGCGGGCGACGACCCCGGGGCCCCTGGGACGCCCGCGGCAACTGATCCGGGCGGGATTGTCCTTGCCGGGCGCTATGGTCGGGGACCATGCGACTCCTGCATACCTCCGACTGGCATCTCGGGCGCTCGTTCCACCGGGAGAGCCTGCACGACGCCCAGCGCGCCTTCCTGGACCACCTGGTGGCGGTGGTCCGGTCCGAGGGCGTGGACGCCGTGCTGGTCGCCGGGGATGTGTACGACCGGGCACTGCCCGGCCTGGAGGCGGTCGCGCTGTTCGACGACGTGCTGCACCGGCTGGCGGACCTCGGGGTGCCGACGGTCTTCATCAGCGGGAACCACGACTCGGCCCGCCGCCTCGGGGTCGGCGCCGGGCTGATCGGGCGGGCCGGGATCCACCTGCGGACCGACCCGGGCGAGTGCGCCGAGCCGGTGCTGCTGGAGGACGAACACGGGCCGGTCGCGGTGTACGGGCTGCCGTACCTGGAGCCCACGCTGGTGCGCGAGCGGTTCGGGCTGGCCAAGGGCGGGCACGCGGCGGTGCTCGGAGCGGCGATGGACCGGGTCCGGGCCGATCTGGCGGCTCGCCCCGAGGGGACCAGGGCCGTGGTGCTGGCGCACGCCTTCGTCACCGGCGGCGCGCCCAGCGACAGCGAGCGGGACATCGCGGTCGGCGGGGTCGCCTCCGTGCCCGCCGCGGTGTTCGACGGGGTGCACTACGCCGCGCTCGGCCACCTGCACGGCTGCCAGACCCTCGCCCCGCACCTGCGCTACAGCGGCTCCCCGCTCGCCTACTCCTTCTCCGAGGCGCGCCAGCGCAAGACCGTGTGGCTGGTCGACCTCGCGGCCGACGGCTCGGTGACGGCCGAGCGGATCGACTGCCCGCAGCCGCGCCCGCTCGCCACCCTGCGCGACACGCTGGACGCGCTGCTCACCGACGAGAAGTACGCCGAGCACGAGCAGTCCTGGGTGCAGGCCACGCTCACCGACGCGGCCCGCCCCAGCGAGCCGATGGAGAAGCTGCGCCGTCGCTTCCCGCACACCCTCCAGCTGCTGTTCGACCCCGAGGAGAGCGAGGCCGGGCCGTCCGAGTCGTACGCGGCCAGGGTCAGCGGCCGGAACGACTTGGAGATCGCCGAGGGCTTCCTGCGGCACGTCCGCCCCGGCACCGAGCCGGAACCGGACGAGCTCGGCTGGCTGCGCGAGGGCTTCGAGCGCGTCCGGGAGACCACCGACCGGAAGGCGGACCTGCCCCGATGAGGCTGCACAAGCTCACCGTCACCGCCTTCGGCCCGTTCGCGGGCAGCGAGACGGTGGACTTCGACGCGCTCGCCACCGGCGGGCTGTTCCTGCTGCGCGGCGCGACGGGGGCGGGCAAGAGCAGCGTGCTGGACGCGGTCTGCTTCGCCCTCTACGGCGAGACGCCGAACGCCCGCCGAGCGAACCGGCTGCGCAGCGACCACGCCGACCCGAAGCGGCTGACCCAGGTGCAGCTGGAGCTGACGCTCGGCGGCCGACGGCTGCAGATCACCCGGCTGCCCGAGCAGCGCCGACCGAAGAAGGTCGGCACCGGCACCACGGTCGAGCGACCGCAGACCCTGCTGCGCGAGTGGACGGCCGACGCCGGCGACGGCTCGCCCGGCTGGCGGCCGCTCAGCAAGTCGCACCAGGAGGCCGGGGAGGAGATCCACCGGTTGATCGGCATGAGCCGGGAGCAGTTCTGCCAGGTGGTACTGCTGCCGCAGGGCGACTTCGCCCGCTTCCTCAAGGGCGACTCGGAGGAACGCGGCAAACTGCTGCGCCGGCTGTTCGACACCGAACGGTACGGGCTGGTCGAGACCTGGCTGGCCGACCAGCGGCGTGCCCAGGAGGCCGCCGTCCAGGCCGGTCGGCGCCGGCTGCGCGACCTCGCCAGCAAGGCCGAGCAGGCGGCCGGGCCCGACGCCGAGCCCGCCGACGGCTGGGTGCCGGCCGAGGACGGCGACGCCGACCTGACCGGCGGGGTGCTCGGCTGGGCGGCGGTCCTGCGCAGCGGCGCCGCCGAACAGCTCGCCGTCGCCGAGGCCGCGCTCGCGGGCGCACAGGCGGCGCAGCGGGAGGCCCAGCGGGGCCGGGAGTCCGCCGAGGAGCTGGCCGGGCGGCAGCGTCGGCACCGGGAGGCGGTGGCCGAGGCCGAGCGGCTGGCCGGGTTCGAGCCGGCCGCGGCACGGGACCGGCAGCGGCTGGCGGCCGCACAGGAGGCCGTCGGGGTGGAGTCCGCGCTGCGGCTGCGGGAGAGCGCGGCCGAGGCGCTCGGGCGCGCACGGGAGGCGGAGCAGCGGCGCCGGGAGGCGCTGGCCCGCTCCGGCCCCGAGGGCCGCAGGCTCGCCCGGGCCGGGAGCGGGACCGAACCCTGGGCCGAGGCCGGGAGCGTGACCGAGGCCGGGAGCGTGACCGAGGCCGGGACCGACGCCGGCGCCGCCGGGCTGGCCGAGGCCGAGCTGCGGCTGCGGGCCGAGGTGGTCCGGCTGGAGGCGGCCCTGGCCGAGGAGCGGCGCTGCGCCGAGCTCACCCGAGAGCACCGCTCCTTGACGCAGGAACGGAGCGCCGCCGAGAGGCTGGCCGAGGAGGCCGAGGACTGGCTGGCCGAATTCGACGGTGAGCTGGGCCGGTTGGAGGAGCAGCAATCCCGGGCGCACGCGGCGAGCTCCAGGGTCGAGCAACTGGACGGGCAGCGCACCGAGTTGGCCGCCCGGCTGAGCGCGGCTCGGGAGCGCGACGGCCTGTGGGCCGAGATCGCGGGCGCCGAGCCGCGGGTCGCCGAGCTGCGCACCGCCGCGCTGGACGCCCGGGAACACAGCCTGGACCTGCGGGACCGGCGGCTGGCGGGCATGGCCGCCGAGCTGGCTGAGCAGCTGCGGGTGGGCGAGGCCTGCCGGGTCTGCGGCTCGCCCGAGCACCCGGCGCCCGCCGAGGCCGCCGCGGACAGCCGGGTGAGCGCCGAGGACGAGGAACGGGCCCGGCGGACCCAGGCCGCCGCCGAGCAGGCTTGGACGGCGGCCGACCAGGCCCTGACCGCGCTGCGGGTGCGCGAGGCGACTGCCGCCGGGGCGGCCGGGCCGGACGGTACGGACGCGCTCGCGCAGTCCCTGGCCGGGCTGGAGCGCGAGCACCGCGAGGCGCTGCACGAGGCGGAGGCGCTCGGCCGGGTCGAGCGGGAGATCGGTCGGCTGGCGCAGGACCGCACCCGCCGACTGGACGAGCTGCACGAGGCCAAGGAGCGCGCCGCCGTCCTCACCGACCGACTGCAGGCGCTGGACGCCGAGCAACGGGATCTCACCGCCAAGGTGGCGGCCGCCCGGGGCGAGGCGGCCTCGGTCGCCGACCGGGCCGCCGCGCTGACCCGGCTCACCGAGGAGGTGGCCGCCGCCGCTTCCGCCGCCCGGGCCTGCGCGGAGGCGCGGACCCGGCTGGGCGAGGCCGAGGAGGAGCTCGGCAAGGCCGCCGTCGCGGCGGGCTTCCCGGACGCCGCGGCGGCGCTCGCGGTGCTGCTGCCGCGCGAGGAGCGCGAGCGGCTGGCGGCCCGGCTGGAGCGGCACCGCGCGGAGTCGGCGGCCGTGCAGCACGAGCTGGCGCTGCCCGAACTGGCCGAGGCCGCGGCCCGTCCGCCGGTCGACCTGCCCACCGCCGCGGCCGCGCTCGGCACGGCCACCGACCGGCTCGGCCAGGCGCACGCCGCCCGGTCGGCGGCCCGGGAGCGCTGCGCGGCGCTGACCGCGATCGGGCGGCAGCTGACCGAACTGACCGGGGACCTGGCCCCGGCGCTGGAGCGGTACGGGCGGATCAACCGCCTCGCCGCGCTGGCCGCCGGCACGTCCACCGAGAACCGGCTGCGGATGCGCCTGGAGTCGTACGTCCTGGCGGCCCGGCTGGAGCAGGTCGCGGCGGCGGCCAGCGACCGGCTGGTCCGGATGTCCGGCGGCCGCTACACCCTGGTGCACAGCGACGACCGGGGCACCGGCAACAAGCGCTCCGGCCTGGCCCTACGGGTGGTCGACGCCTGGACGGGCACCGAGCGGGACACCGCGACCCTCTCCGGTGGCGAGAGCTTCTTCGCCTCGCTCTCGCTCGCCCTCGGCCTGGCCGACGTGGTCACCGACGAGGCGGGCGGCATGCCGCTGGACACGCTGTTCATCGACGAGGGCTTCGGCACCCTGGACGAGCAGTCCCTGGAGGAGGTGATGGACGTCCTCGACGGCCTGCGCGAGCGGGACCGCGCGGTCGGCATCGTCAGCCACGTCGCCGACCTGCGCAGCCGCATCCCCGCCCAGCTCATGGTCCGCAAGGGCCGCCACGGCTCCACCCTCGCCCTGGCCACCCGGGAGGACGCCTAAGACCCGTCTGACGATTCCCGCCGGGCGCTAATCGTCAGACATGGCCCAGGAGCGGCCTTCAGCCCGAACACGCCACCCGCTGCGCCTGCTGCCAGGCACACACCGGGCACAGGGTGCTGCCCGGCCGGTCGGCCGGCAGTTCGGTCGGCTCCCCGCACAGCACACAGTCCGCTCGCGGGCCGGTCGCCTCCGGGTCGTGCCGCAGCGCGGCCTCCGCCGAGCCGTCCGGCGCCAGCTCGCACACCGCCGCGCCCTCGGTCACCACCGCATCCGTCGCGCTGTCACTCATGCCGCCTTCCTACTCCCCGCCACCGTCCGGCGGCAAGACGCCCCCGCAGACGACCCGCCCCCGGCCCCCGGCTACCGTGGCCGCCATGGTCGCCGATCTTCAGCAACGCCTGCAGGCCGCCCGGGCCGCCGTACTCACGTACCCCGAGGCGGGAGCCACCCGGGGAGGGCCGCTGCCCGACGGGTACGCGCAGCTGCGGCGGCGGGTCCACCTGGGCCACGGGCCGGAGGTGCTGGAGCGGGCCGGGCGGTACGTGCTCGGCTGGGGCAGCCAGTTGGGGACGGGCTTCGCCGTGTTCCCGGGCGAGCCGGCCCGGGAAGGGGCCACCGTGCTGCTGCGGCTGAGCCTGCCGGGCAGCAGGTGGCCGCGGCTGGTGATCCCCTGCCGCGTGGTGTGGACGGTGGCGGAGCCCGACCGGATCGGGTTCGCGTACGGGACGCTGCCCGGGCATCCGGAGTGCGGCGAGGAGTCGTTCCTGGTGTCGATGGACGCCGACGGCGAGGTGTGGTTCGAGGTCGCCGCGTTCTCCCGACTGTCCGCCTGGTACGCCCGACTGGGCCGTCCGGTCGCGCTGCTCTGCCAGTACCTGGCGATCGAGCGTTACCTCGCAGCCGTCGCCGAGCACGTCGCCCGGGCCCGCTAGCCGAGGAAGGACAGCCGGACGTTGCGGCGCGGGTTGTCCCCGTTGGTGTCGATCAGCACCACCGACTGCCAGACGCCGAGCGCCAGTTGCCCGCCGATCACCGGCAGGGTGGCGTGCGGGGCGACCAGGCCGGGGACCACGTGGTCGCGACCGTGGCCGGGGCTGCCGTGCCGGTGGCGCCAACGGTCGTCGGCCGGGAGCAGGTCGCGCAGGGTCGCGAGGAAGTCCTCGTCGCTGCCGGAGCCGGTCTCCAGGACGGCGATCCCGGCGGTGGCGTGCGGGACGAAGACGTTGAGCAGGCCGTCACGCCCGGCGGCCCGGTCGTTGAGGAACACGGCGCAGCGGTCCGTGATGTCGAGCGCGACCTCACGGTTGCCGGTGGTGATCTCCAGCGTGACGGTCTGGAAGGAGCCGGTTGACCCGGTGGGCGTGGAGTGGTTGTTGTCGGCCATGGCGCCATCCTGGCCCAGGTCAGCGGGCCGGACCTACTGCCTCGCCGTCTACCCTTGCCAAGCAGGCAAACTCGCATAGGGTGAGAGGTTCAGACCAAAGCAGCGGGTGGATCCGCCCGTCAACAGAGCTGCCGGGCAACAGAGCTACCCGGCAACACACTTGCCCGTCAACGGACCCGCCCGGCAACGGACTTCCGGATACGACGAAGACCCGACGGACCACTTGGTCCGCCGGGTCGAGTCGGGGCCGGGCCGACCGCGACCGGAGGCCGCTAGCCGCGCCCGCCGAAGAGGCTCCGCCGCAGCCGACGCAGCGGCGCCAGCAGCGAGACCCGGGTGTGGCGACGACGGGCCGCCGCCGGGGCGTCTGCGCCGCGCGGCGTCAGCTCCCTTATCAGCCCGAGCGCCTCGGCGGTGTCCACCGCCGAGAGTGCGGGCGCGCCGAGCACGGCCAGGTGTCGGTCGATCCTGCGGCCGGTCGCGCCGACACCGCACTGGATCGCCGGCACACGGGGCCGAGTCCGCACTTGCATGTGTTCCATCAGTTTTCCCACCCCTACGAGGCGCCAGGGCCGTGAGGCGAAGACTATCCGTGACAGACGGCCTTCGCGCAACCGTCCTTGGTGTTGTGCCACCGTACCGTGCGGCGTCAACTGACGATGCACCAGGGGCCACCCGTGCGGTCACGACTAGGCATCAATGATGGTGCACGACCCGCCGTCCGTCAGGAGGGCCAGGAGGCACTGGCCCGGCGCCCGTTCGCGCGGTATGCGCCGGGCGCACGGGGGCGACCGGCGGGTGCCACGACCCGTGTCGACGAATCGCCCCCTGATGTCGATGAGTCGCCCGCATATAGGGGACAGCCGCCAGGTCGACAAAACGATCACCGGCGGCGGGAACGGTGTCAGCGATCAGGTTCATGAAGTGAACACATACGAGGGATTGACTCGCGTCGATCCTCCAAGCAATATCTGTTGCACACGCTAGTGCCCGCACCGCACTCAAGCGTGTGTTCGAGTGATGAAATGACTCGATCAACTCCGGCTCCCGCGAGCCACTGCCCGGTCACCTCGACGCTGCGGTGGCCAGGCTCGCAGGGTGCCCGGACCGGCGGCCGGCCGTAGAGGGTCGGCCGGGCCGCCACCAGACTGCCGGTGCCGCCCCGCTCGGGGCCCGGCACCGGCGGTTCCGGGCCCGGCCCCCGCCTCCCGCCGCCGACCGGACGTCCCCGCAGGTCGCGCCCGGTGGATCGGTAGACTCGGCCAGCGTGTCCCTCCTCCTCAGCATCGTGCTCCCGGTCCACGGCGTGGAGCGGTACCTCCCGCGCTGCCTCGACTCGATCCTCGGCGAAACCCACGCCGCGGAGACCCGCTTCGAGGTGATCGCGGTCGACGACCTCTCCCCCGACGGCTCCGGCGCGATCCTGGACGCCTACGCGGCCCGCGACCCCCGGCTGCGGGTCCTGCACCTCACCGAGAACCAGGGCCTCGGCGGCGCCCGGACCGCCGCCCTGCCGCTGGTGCGCGGCGAGTACGTCTGGTTCGTGGACAGCGACGACTGGGTGCCCGAGCGGACCGTCGGCGTGATCCTGGACGAGCTGGAGCAGGAGCTCCGCCGGGAGACCCCCGCCGACGTGCTGCTCACCGACTTCACCCACGTCTACCCGGACGGCGAGACCGAGCCCAACCCCTGGCGGCACGTCCTGGTCGGCTCCCCGCTGGTCGAGGGCTGCACCCTGGCCGAGCACCCGGCGCTGTTCCAGACCGTGATGTCGGTGTGGAACAAGGTCTTCCGCCGCGCCTTCCTGGAGGGCCTGGACGTCGCCTTCGGCCGCGGCTACTACGAGGACATCTCGGTCACCTACCCCGCGCTGCTGGCCGCCGAGCGGCTGCGCTACCTCGACCGCCCCTGCTACTTCTACCGGCGCGGCCGGGACGGTGCGATCACCGCCACCGCCTCCCCCAAGCACGCCGACGTGTTCGCCCAGTACGACGCGATCTTCACCTTCCTGGACCGCCCGGACCGTCCCGGCCGGCCCGTCCCGGAGTCGCTGCGCACCCTGGTCTTCGACCGGACCCTGCGCCAGGCGCTGAACGTCTACGACACCCCGGGACTCGTCCCCACCGACCGCCGCAAGGACTTCTTCCACCGGATCTCCGACCACTTCGAGCGCCACCGCCCGGCCGGCTACCGCTTCCCCGGCGGGGTGCGCGGCGTGCAGTACCGGCTGGCCGCCCGCGGCGCCCGGATCGCGTACGCGGAGCTGCGCCGCACCGGCCGGCTGCCGCGCGGACTCAAGCGCGGGGCGCGGGCGGTGGCGCCCGCGGTGAAGAAGGGCGTGCGCAGCGGCGCCCGGTTCACCGCGTACAACGCGTTCCGCCGCCTCCCGCTGGACGAGCACCTGGCGGTCTACGCCGCATACTGGCACCGGGGTTACGCCTGCAGCCCGGCGGCGATCTACGAGAAGGCGAAGGAACTCGCCCCGCAGATCCGGGGCGTGTGGGTGGTGGAGAACCGCACGCAGGCCGCCACCATGCCGCCCGGAGTGCCGTACGTGATCGTCAACACCCCCGCCTACCTCAAGGCGATGGCGACCGCCAAGTACTTCGTCAACAACGTCAACTTCCCGCGGACGATGGTGAAGCGGCCGGGGACGGTGCACGTCCAGACCCAGCACGGAACCCCGCTCAAGGCGATGGGCATGGACCTGCGCGACCGCCCGGAGGCGGCCGAGGGGATGGACTTCGACCGGCTCCAGGAGGCCGTCGACCGCTGGGACTTCCTGGTCTCCTCCAACCCGCACACCAGCGAGCACTTCGCCCGGGCCTTCCCCGGCCGGTACGAGATGCTGGACACCGGTTACCCGCGCAACGACCGGCTGGCCAACACCACCCCGGAGGAAGTCCGGGCGATGCGCGAACGGTTCGGGCTGCGGCCCGGCACCACGGCCGTGCTGTACGCGCCGACCCACCGCGGCGGCAAGGGCGGCTACGTGCCGCTGCTGGACGTGGCGGAGCTGGCCCGGCGCCTGGGCCCGCGGTTCACGCTGCTGGTGCGCACCCACTACTTCCACGTCGGCGGCCCGGGCGACCTGACGGCCGGTGAGGACGCGGCGGAGATCGTGGACGTCTCGGCGCACCCGACGGTGGAGGACCTCTACCTGGCGGCGGACGCGCTGGTGACGGACTACTCGTCGATGATGTTCGACTACGCGGTGCTGGACCGGCCGGTGGTCGTCTTCGCGCCGGACTGGGAGGAGTACCGGCGCGAGCGCGGCGTGTACTTCGACCTGTTCGAGGAGCCGCCGGGCGCAGTCACGGTGGACGCGGACGGGCTGGCGAGGGCGCTGCGGGCGGGCGATCCGGAGCCGGCGGCGCGGGCGCGATTCCGGGCCAAGTTCTGCGTCTGGGACGACGGCGGGGCCGCGGAGCGGGTGGTGCGCCGGGTGTTCCCGGTCAAGGGCTGACCCGGGGGGAGCCGGCCCGCCCAGGGCCGACGGAGCTCCGGGCGGGGCCGGTCCCGCCGGTACGACGACCGGCCCCGTCGGTGCGACTTCAGCGCTGGCGGGCGGCCAGGAACTCCTCGAAGTCCAGGTAGCCCTGGTGACGGGTGTCCATCGCGTGGATCAGCGCCTCCGCCATCGAGAGCGTGACACCGTGGTCGCCCATCTCGTTGGCGGCCAGCGCGTACTCGGCCGGGGTGATCTTGCCATCGCCGTTCTTGTCGATACGGTCGAACATCTCCTTGATGGCCTCGATGCTCTCCATCGTTCCCTCCTGGGTACTGCGGGGTTGTGCTCGGTTCGGACGGCCGTACACTACCCGGCCGTGGTGGGCGCCACGGTGGCCGGGAGTGGACGGGCGCGGGGGTGGGTGTCGTAGTCTGCGGGTCTGATTGCTGGCCCGGGCTCCTCCCGGGCGGTCGTTCGTCCAGGGAGGGAACATGCTCGATCTCGTCACCAGGCTGGTGCTGAAACCCGTGTCACGGGGGATCTGGCGCCCGGTCATCGAGGGTGCCGAGAACGTGCCGCGCAAGGGCGGGGTGATCCTGGCCAGCAACCACCTGTCCTTCATCGACAGCGTGGTGATCCCGCTGACCGCCCCGCGCCGGGTGCACTTCCTCGCCAAGGCCGAGTACTGGAACGCCCCGGGCCTCAAGGGCCGCCTCTCCAAGGGCTTCTTCGAGTCGATCGGCGCGGTGCCGGTCGAGCGCGGCACCTACCGCTCCGCTCAGGCCTCGCTGGAGTCGGCGCTGGAGATCCTGGAGGCGGGCAGGGCCTTCGGCATCTACCCCGAGGGCACCCGGTCGCTGGACGGCCGGCTCTACCGGGGCAAGACGGGCGTCGCCTGGCTCGCGCTGACCGCGGGCGTGCCGGTCGTGCCGGTGGCCCTGGAGGGGCCGGAGCAGATCCTGCCGGTGGGCAAGCGGGTCCCGCGGATCAAGAAGGTGACGGTCCGCTTCGGCGAGCCGCTGCACTTCGACGAGCTGCACGGGCAGGCCCGCTCGCTGAAGGCCCGTCGGCAGGTGACCGACGAGGTGATGGCGGCGATCCAGCGGCTGTCCGGCCAGGAGGTCGTGGAGAGCTACAACGAGGTGCCGAAGGCGGCCTGACCGCCTCCTCCTCGCCTCACGCGCGCCCGAGGGCGGCGTCCGACAGGGCCGCCGCCTCCGGCGCCTCCCGGCGCAGCAGCGCCGCGTACCGGCCGTCCAGCTCCACCAGCTCCTCGTGGCTGCCGAGTTCGACCACCTCGCCGTGGTCGAGCACGGCGATCTGGTCCGCGGAGCGGACGGTGGAGAGCCGGTGCGCGATGGTGATGGTGGTGCGACCGGCGGCCAGGGTGTCGACGGCCTGCTGGACGGCGCGTTCGGTGCGGTTGTCGAGCGCGCTGGTGGCCTCGTCGAGGATCAGCACCGGCGGGTTGCGCAGGATCGTGCGGGCGAGCGCGAGGCGCTGCTTCTCGCCGCCGGAGAAGCGGTAGCCGCGTTCGCCGACCAGGGTGTCGTAGCCGTCCGGGAGGGCGGCGATGGTCTCGTGGATCTGCGCGGCCCGGGCGGCCTCGACCAGTTCGGCGTCGCTGGCCCCGGGCTTGGCGAAGCGCAGGTTCTCGGCGACCGAGGCGTGGAAGAGGTAGGTCTCCTGGGAGACCACGCCGACCGCGCGGGCCAGGGTGTCGAAGGACAGCTCGCGCACGTCCACGCCGTCCAGGGTGACCCGGCCGCCGGTGACGTCGTAGAGCCGCGGCACGAGGTAGCTGAGGGTGGTCTTGCCCGAGCCGGTCTCGCCGACCACGGCCAGTGAGCTTCCGGCCGGGACCTTGAGCTCGACGCCGGCCAGGGTCGGGCGCTCCTGCCCGGGGTCGTAGCGGAAGTCGACGGCCTCGAAGCGGACCTCGCCGCGGATGTCGCTCAGGGTGACCGGGTGCGCCGGCTCGTCGATCTCCACCGGCAGGTCGAGGTACTCGAAGATGCGCTGGAAGAGCGCGAGCGAGGTCTGCATGTCCACGCCGGTGGAGAGCAGGCTGACGGTCGGACGGAACAGGCCCTGCTGGAGGGTGACGAAGGCGACCAGGGTGCCGACCGAGACGATCGGCGCACCGGCTGCGGAGGTCAGTCCGGCCGCCCAGTAGATCAGCGCGGGCATCGCGGCCATCACGATCTGGATGGTGTTCATCCGCCAGCGCCCGGCCATGCTGGCCCGCACCTCCAGGTCGGCGAGCTGGTCGGACTGCCCGGTGAACTCCCGGGCGAGCGAGTCGGAACGGCCCATGGTGCGGCCGAGCAGGATGCCGCTGACCGACAGCGACTCCTGGACCGCCGAGCTCATCGCGGCCAGCTGTTTCTGCCGCTCGGTGGTGATCTTCTTGCGCTCCTGGCCGACCCGCCGGCTGATCCAGACGAACAGCGGGAGCAGGAACAGCGAGACGACGGTCAGCCGCCAGTCCAGGGCGACCATGGCGACGATCGAGGCGGTCACCGCGGTGAGGTTGGAGACCAGGCTGGTCGCGGTGGAGGTCACCGTGGACTGCATGCCGCCGATGTCGTTGGCGATCCGGGACTGCACCTCGCCGGTGCGGGTGCGGGTGAAGAAGGCGAGCGACTGCCGCTGCAGGTGGCTGTAGACGGAGGTGCGCAGGTCGTGCATGACGCGTTGGCCGACGGTGGTGGAGATCAGGGTCTGCAGCACGTTGAAGATGCTGTTCACCACGGCCGTGAGGATCATCCCGAGCGCGAGCAGGCTGAGCAGCCCGGTGCGGCCCTGCGGGATGGCGGTGTCCAGGACGGCCTTGAGCAGGAACGGCGAGACGACGGAGACCACGGCGGAGGCGGCCACCAGCAGCCCGACGGCGGCGAGGCGGCCGCGGTACGGGCGGAACAGCGCGAGGATCCGCCGCCACTCGGCGGGCGGGCGGGACTCGCCCTCGGCGCGCTCGGGCGGGGTCCAGTCGATGGCGGCGGGTCTCAAGGACGGGCCTCCCTGGGTCGGACGCGCGACGGGCGCGGCGGCGGGCACGGCAGCGGGAACGGCTGCGGGCATGGCGGTCGGGCGGATGCCAGCATAGCGAGAGTAGCTCATAGTTAGGCAAGCTAATAGTGAGAGTGACTCTATTCCTGGTCCGCCAGCCCGCTCGCCAGCACCCCGCCCGACCGCCGCGCGCCTCAGTTCGTCCGGTAGGTGCGCGCCGCCTTCGAGGACAGGCCGCCGAGCTTGCCGGAGGGCAGCATCCGGGCGATGGCCACCGCCACCTTGTAGCGCTTGCCCGGCACGGACAACGACTTGCCGTGCGCCAGGTCGCGCATCGCCTCCGCCACCACCCGCTCGGCCGAGAGCCAGGACCAGGACGGGATGTTGCCGGTGCCCATGCCGGCCCGCTCGTGGAACTCGGTCCGGGTGAAGCCCGGGCACAGCGCCATCATTCGCACGCCCGTACCGCCGAGGTCGCGCAGCACGCCTTGGGTGAAGCTCACCACCCACGCCTTGCTCGCCCCGTACGTGCCGCGCGGCAGGAAGGCCGCCACCGAGGCGACGTTGACGATCGCGCCCCGGCCACGCTCGCGCATCCCCGGCAGGGCCGCCGTGGTCAGCCGCAGGATCGCCTCGATGTGCACCTTCACCATGTCCAGCTCGGCCTGGAGCGGGACGGCCCCGAAGGCGCCCTTGTTGCCGAACCCGGCGTTGTTGATCAGCAGGTCCACCGGACGCTCGGCATCGCCGAGCCGGGCCTCGACGGCGGCGATGCCCTCGTCGGTCGCGAGGTCGGCGCGCAGCACCTCTGCCTCGATGCCGTACTCGGCGTGCAGGTCGGCGCTCGCGCGCTCCAGGCGCTCGGCGTCCCGGGCCACCAGGACGAGCCGGTAGCCGCTGCGGGCGAGCCGGCGGGCGAAGGCGGCTCCGATGCCGGCGGTCGCGCCGGTGATCAAGGCTGTTGTCATACCCCCGACCGTACCGACTCGCCGCAGCCGATCCCACACCCAGGACAACGGCCCTGCTCGACGGGCTGCGGATGCAGGCGGTCGGTCGCACCCGCGGTGTCGGACACGGACATCGCCCGACCGGGTGATGAAATCCAGGCAGGGAGGCGCATCTGATGACTACTCGGTTCCGGGCCGAAAGCGCTCCGGCGGCACGCAGCGCGGCGCTCGCCGAGGCCGAGAAACTCGCGAGCCTGCCGGTGGAGGACGAGGCCGCCGCGTCCGACGCGCCCACGTGCCTGCCCGAGAAGGAGCCGACCCCCATGACCGAGCCGGAAACCGCGGGACGCGGCCTCGCGCACGAGGTCGTGTCGGCCGCGATCGACCGGGCCGCCGCCGTCGGGCACCTCAACGCGTTCATCACGCTGGACGCCGAGAGGGCTCTCGCGGAGGCGGCCCGCCGCGACGCCCGGGGCGGCGAAGCACCCTGGTGCCTCGTCATCAAGGACAACATCCATGTCGCGGGCCTGCCCAACACCGCGGGCACCCCCGCGCTCACCGGCTTCGTCCCCGGCGCCGACGCGCCCGTCGTCAGGGCGCTGTGTTCGTCCGGGGCGATCGTGCTGGGCAAGACGAACATGCACGAGCTCTCCCTGGGAGCCACCTCGTACAACCACAGCTTCGGCGCCGTCGGCAACGCCACCGACCCGGCCCTGTTCGCGGGCGGCAGCAGCGGCGGTACGGCCGCCGCGGTGGCCGCCGGCATCACCGACGCCGGACTCGGCACCGACACCGGCGGTTCCGTCACCATCCCCGCCGCCCTCAACGGGATCTACGGCCTGCGCCCCAGCACCGGGCGCTACCCCTCGGCAGGTGTCACGCCGCTGTCGACCACCCGGGACACCCCGGGACCGCTGGCCCGCACCCTGGACCGCCTCATCATGCTTGACGCCCTCGTGACCGGGGAGATCGCAGGCACCACGGGAACCGGGGGCACCACGGGAACCGGAAGCCCCAGGGACCCGGGACGCCCGCTCCGGCTGGGCCTGCCGCGGCACGTGTTCACCGAAGACCTGGAGGGCCCGGTCCGAACCGCCTGGGAGGCGGCCCTCGGCTGCCTCACCGCGGCGCGGACGCAGTGGGCTCCGGTGGACACGGCGCACCTGGTCGCGTACGACTCCCGGATCGGGTTCCCCCTCGTCTTCGGCGAATTCGCCGCCGCCCTCGGACGCTACCTCGACGAGCACCGCACCGGGCTCACCCCCGCCGACGTCCTCGACGCGGCCGGCGACCCGGTCATCGCGGAGCTGCTCAAGGCCACCGCGTTGCCCACCGCCCCCGGGTACCCGGGGTCCGCCGCCCTGCGCGGAGCCCTCGCGGAGCGCCGGGCGATGCAGGCCGCCTACCACGACCTGTTCACCGCGAACGGCCTGGACGCGATCCTGAGTCCCACCGTCCCGGTGTGCGCCCGGCCGCTCCACCGGTACGAGGAGGCCCTCCCCCTCAACGGTCGGGACGTGCCCACGTTCCTCACCCTGATCCGCAACACGTCCCCCGCCGCCACCGCGGGCCTGCCGTCGGTGACGCTCCCCCTCCCGGTCGCCGGGTCGGCGCCCGTCGGTGTCCAGCTCATCGGAGCGCGGATGGCCGACCGGGACCTGCTGGCCGCGGCCGCGCGGATCGACGCCCTGCTGCGCCCCGAGGAGGCGGGCTAGGCCGCGACGGCCTTGGCGCGGTCGGCGGCGATGTGGACGGCGAGGCCGCCGAGGACGGTCCCCATCGCGTAGCGCTGGACCCGCAGCCAGGTCGGACGGCGGTTGAGGAAGTCGGCGATGCTGCCCGCGCTCATCGCGATCAGGCCGTTGACGGCGATGGCGATCGCGATCTGGGTCAGGCCCAGCACCAGACTCTGCAGCGCCACGTGGCCACGCTCGGGCGCCACGAACTGGGGCAGCAGCGAGATGTACATGATGGCGATCTTGGGGTTGAGCAGGCAGGTCAGGAAGCCCATCGCGAACAGGCGGCGCGGCGGGTCCGGGGGCAGCTGCTGCGGGGCGAAGACCGCCGTGCCGCCCGGCTTGACCGCCTTCCAGGCCAGCCAGAGCAGGTAACCGGCGCCGACCAGCTTGATCGCGGTGTACAGCGCGGGCACCACCGAGAAGACGGCGGACACCCCGGCCGTCACCGCGACCAGGTAGACCAGGAAGCCGGTCGCGACGCCCGCCAGCGACACCAGCCCGGCGCGGCGGCCCTGCGCGATCGAGCGCGACACCAGGTAGATCATGTTCGGCCCCGGCGACAGCACCATGCCCAGCGCCACGGCGGCGATCCCGAGCACGGCGTGGCCGTCCACGGCGGATATCAACGCGTCCAACTCGCTCATGCAAGGAGGCTAGGGTGTGGAGCGATCTCGATGCAATGATGACTTTGCGCTCGGTGCAATGTGCCGCGCCCCGGGACGAAGGGCTGGACGCCGATGGACGACTACCGCCTGATCGCGGACGGGATCGCCGCCGAGATCGCGGACGGACGGCTGCGGCCCGGCCAGCAGCTGCCCACCCAGCGCGCCTTCGCCCGCGCCCACGGCATCGCCAACTCGACGGCGACCCGGGTCTACCGCGAGCTGGTCCGGCGCGGGCTGACCGTCGGGGAGGTCGGCCGGGGCACCTTCGTACGGGCCGGGCGGGGTGCGGACGACGGACGGGTCGCGCTCGCCGAGCCTGCCGCCGCGCCCGTCGACCTGGAACTCAACTACCCCACCGCGCCGGGGCAGGCCGAGCGGCTGGCCGAGGGGCTGGCACCGCTGCTGCGGGCGGACGCGCTGGGCGAGGCGCTGCGGCCGGTCGGCGCGGCCGGGACGGGCGCGGCGCGGCGGGCCTTCGCGGGGCTGCTGACGTCGGGCGCCTGGGAGGTCGACCCGGCGCACCTCCTGTTCGCGGGCAACGGGCGGCAGGTCATGGCGGGGGCACTGTCCGCCCTGGTGCCGCCGGGGCACCGGCTGGGGGTGGAGGCACTGACCTATCCGGTGGTCAAGGCGGTGGCGGAGCGGCTGGGCATCCGGCTGGTGCCGCTGGCGGTGGACGAGCACGGGCTGCTGCCCGACGCCGTGGCAGCCGCCCACCGTACGACGCCGCTGCGCGCGGTGTACGTCCAGCCGCGGCTGCAGAACCCGACCGGGGCGAGCCTGCCGCACGAGCGGGCGGTCACGCTGGCCGGGGAGCTGCGCCGGCTGGACCTGCCGGTGGTGGAGGACTCGATCTGGTCCTTCCTGCGGCCCGAGCTGGCGCCGCTCGCCGCGCTGGCTCCGGAGCGGACCGTCCTGGTCGACAGCCTGTCAAAGCGACTCGCCCCAGGACTGACCAGCGGGTTCGCGGTCGTCCCGGACGGGCTGCGCGAGCGGGTGGCGGGCGCGTTGCGGGCGGGCGGCTGGGCACCGAGCGGCTTCGCGCTGGAGGCGGCGGTGCGGTGGATCGGGGACGGGACGCTGGCGGCGGTGGAGGCGGCGAAGCGCGCGGACGCGGCCGCGCGGCAGGAGCTGGCGCGGGAGGTGCTCGCGGGGCAGCAACTGCGGGCGGATCCGTGCTCGTACTACCTGTGGTGGGAGCTGCCAGGGGCCTGGCGGGCGGAGACCTTCGTCGCGGCGGCGGCGCGGGCGGGGATCTCGGTGACGCCCGCGGCCGCGTTCGCGGTCGACCCGCGGAGCACGCCGTCGGCGGTCCGGGTCGGGCTGGCCTCGCCGCCGCTGCCAGTGCTGGCGCGGGCGCTGGGGGTACTGGCGGGGATTGCGGCGAACGGATGACAGATGGCAGATAACAGATGACAGGTAACGGATAGCAGGTAACAGCTGACAGATTTTGAAATCTGTCAGCTGTTACCTGTCAGCTATCGTCTGTCAGCCGTCCGCCCCCGCCCGGCTCCCCCGCGCCGCCGTGTCCGCGGCGCCACCGGCCCCGACGGCGCGCAGCCGGGAGGCGGCGGTGGCGGCGAGCTGCGGGGCGAGCTTGGCCACGTCGCGGGAGCCGACCACCGCGATCAGGCTCGGCAGCAGCCAGCGCACCGGCTGCATGCCGCGCAGCCAGGCCTGGGCGTAGACGTGGGCGGAGCGGCGGGCGATCCCGGCGACGATCCGGTCCACCGCGGGCTCCAGCGGGTACGTCTTGCTGGCCGGCCACGGCAGTTGGCCGCGCATCTGCTTCAGCACGGCGTCCTGGTCAGCGCCGCGCACCATGTCGGTGTCGGTCCAACTCAGGTATCCCACACCGACCTTGACCCCCTGGTAGGCGACCTCGGCGCGCAGCGAGTGGGCGAAGGCCTCCACCCCGGACTTGCTGGCGCAGTACGCGCTCATCAGCGGCGCGGGCGTCAGCGCAGCGAGCGAGGCGATCTGCAGCAGGTAGCCGCGGCTCTCGGTCAGCGCCGGCAGGAAGGCCCGCGCGGTGGCAACACTGCCGAGCAGGTTGACCTCGATGACCCGAGTGAAGGCCCGGTGGTCGCTGTCGGCCAGCGGTCCGCCGATGGCGATGCCGGCGTTGGCCACCACGGTGTCGATCCGCCCGTAGTGCTCCTTGATCCGACGGGCGGTGTCGTTGAGCGCCTCCAGGTCGGTGACGTCCACCTCCCACGAGGTGGCGGCCGGGCCGCACTGCGCCGCGACGGCCTTCAGCTCCTCCGGCTCCAGCCCGAGCAGCGCGACCTTGGCGCCGCGCCGGGCGAGCTTGCGGGCCAGTGAGGCGCCGACCCCGCGGGCGGCCCCGGTGACCACCACGACCTGCGCGGACAACGGCGGGATGGCGTTCATGCGACGGTGGTCCCCTCAGCTACGGAAGCGATCGAAGCGGCGGAAGCACCGGAAGCGGCGGTGGCAACGGCAGCCGAAACGGCAGCGGGGGCTTCGGCGGCCAGGTGCGCGGCGGCCATCCGGTGGATCTCGGCGGCGACCTCCACCGGCCGCTCCAGCGGCGACATGTGTCCGACCCCGGGAAGCAGCAACAGACCCTGCGGGTCGGCGAGTTCGGCGATCATCCGGTGGGCGTGCACCGGCGGGGTCAGCCGGTCCGCGGTCCCGACCACCACGGCGGTGGGCGCGGTGACCCGGCCGAGCCCGGCGCGCACGTCCAGCCGGCCGAGCACTCCGGCCCAGTTGGCGCGGACCGTGGTCGGGCAGGCGTGCACGATCCGGGCCGTCGCCTCGACCTGCCCGGCCGGCGAACCCGGCCCCATGGTGGCGTACTTGAGCGCGGCGCGGCTGACCGGCGTGACCGGCCCGAGCGGCAATCGGGAGAGCAGCAGCCGCCGGTGCAGGAAGCGCCGCAGGCCCGGGGAGCGCACGGCCCCCGGCAGGATGGTGAGTTCGGCGACCAGTTCGGCCGGGCCGGTGGAGATCAGCACGTTGGCGGCGGTGCGCTCGGCGACGTCGGGGCGACCGCCGGCGGCCATGATGGTCATCCCGCCCATGCTGTGCCCGGCCACGACCGCCCGTTCCCCCGCTGGAACGGTCCGCGCGAGCACGGCGGCGAGGTCCTCGGCGAGCGCCCGGGTGGAGTAGCGGACCCGGCTCGGCGGGATCTCGCTGTGCCCGTGTCCGCGCTGATCGTAGGCCACCACCCGGTAGCGGTCGGAGAGTTCGCGGATCACCGGGGCCCAGAAGGCGGTCGAGCAGGTCCAGCCGTGGGCGAGCACCACGGTGGGCGCGCCCGGCTGGCCGTGCACCTCGACGTGCAGCCGGATGCCGTCGGCCGAGCGGACGCTCAGCTCCTCGACGGGCACGGGCGGCACGTACTCGGCGGGCAACTCGACGGAGCTCATGCGCCCACCTCGCTTCGCTCGGCAGGCGCTTCGCACAACGCGCACCCCTTCATGATTCGCTCACTTCGCTCGCTCATGCGCCCACCTCGCTTCGCACGGCAGGCGCTTCGCACAACGCGCACCCCTTCATGATTCGCTCACTTCGCTCGCTCATGCGGAAACCTCCTGGGCGGTACGGGCGTTGGCGGGCGCGGCGCGCATGATCAGCTCGTACTCGCCGAGGTCGACCTTGCGGGTGGCGCGACGGAAGGACGTCGTGGAGCCGGGCCAGAGCACGGTGTTCTTGCCGCTCGGGTCCAGGTACCAGCTGCGGCAGCCACCGGTGGTCCAGACCGTGCGGTCCATCCGGTGCTGCAGTTCGAGGTTCCACTGGCGCTGGGCCCGGACGGTGGGCTGCATCGCGGTGGCACCGACCGACTTGAGCGTGGTCAACGCGTCGATCAAGTAGTTCAGTTGGGACTCGATCATGAGGATCATCGAGCTGTTGCCGAGACCGGTGTTGGGGCCGATCACGAAGAACAGGTTGGGGAAGCCGCGCACGGTGGAGCCGCGCAGCGCCTCCATGCCGTCCTTCCACTCCTCCGCGAGGCTGGTCCCGTTCACGCCGAACACCCGGGATCCGATGGGCATGTCGGTGACGTGGAAGCCGGTGCCGAAGACGATCGCGTCCACCTCGTGCTCGCTGCCGTCGGCGGCCACCAGGGTGGAGCCGCGCAGTTCGCGCAGGCCGGAGGAGACGACCTCGGCGTTGGAGGCGGCGAGCGCCGGGTAGTAGGTGTTGCTCAGCAGGATGCGCTTGCAGCCGATCCGGTAGTCCGGGGTGAGCTTGGCGCGCAGCGCCGGGTCGGCGACGCCCTGGGCGATGTGGCGTTCGGCGAGCTGCTGGACCACGCGCAGCAGTCCGGGGCGGCGCACGAAGGCGTCCACCTGGAGCTCGCGCAGGGCGAAGAGCGTGCCACGGCGAATCTTGGCGGTGACCGGCAGGCGGCCGTGCAGCCACTTCTCCAGCTGGCTGATCTCCCGGTCGCGGCGCGGCAGCACCCAGGCCGGGGTGCGCTGGAAGACGGTGAGCTTGCCGACCTCGGGCTGGATCGACGGGATGATCTGGGCGGCCGAGGCGCCGGTGCCGACCATCGCGACGCGCTTGCCGGTCAGGTCGTAGTCGTGGTCCCAGCGGGAGGAGTGGAACACCTTGCCGGGGAAGCCGCTGAGGCCGGGCAGGTCGGGGATCTGCGGGTCGGCGAGCGGCCCGGCGGCGGAGACGACGGCGTCGGCGGTCCACTGCCCGGCTGAGGTGGTGATCCGCCAGCGGGTCAGCTCACTCTCCCAACGCGCTTCCAGCACCTCGGTGTTGAAGCGCAGGTGCGGGCGGAGGCCGAAGACGGTGGCGACCTTCTCCAGGTAGGCGCGGATGTCCGGCTGGCCGGAGAAGCTGCGCGGCCAGTCGGGGTTGGGCGCGAAGGAGAAGGAGTAGAGGTGCGAGGGCACGTCGCAGGCGCAGCCGGGGTAGCTGTTGTCGCGCCAGGTGCCGCCGACGGAGTCCGCGCGCTCCAGGACGACGAAGTCGGTGATCCCGGCGCGGCGCAGCCGGACCGCGGCACCGAGGCCTCCGAATCCGGAGCCGATCACCGCCACCCGGACGTGCGGGACGGTCTCCCGCGCAGCAGTGGTGTCGGTCGCTTCGGACGCGCCGGAGCGGGGGCGCTTGCTGCTGGATGCCATGCGGCAACCTCCTGGGGGTGGGGCGGTGATCGTCGCGCTTTCCCGGGGCCGTCCGCCCCGGAACCTCCCGGGGGCTCACCTCCGGAACCCTGCCAATCGCGCCAGTAATCACTGGCATGGTTGGCAGGGTAGTCCTTGCTGACACCGGATGGAAGAAGCACGACGACCCCGATTCACCGGAAGTTCCCGAAGGCACCCCAGCCGACGCCACGGACCTATGCTGATCGCCGTGGACAAGGTCAGAGCTGCTGCGGACTACAAAAAGCGCGAGTACCGGGTGGAGGAACTGGCCGAGGCGGCCGGGATCACCACCCGTACCCTGCGCTTCTACCGTGAGCGCAAACTGCTCCAACCGCCCCGCAAGCAGGGCCGGATCGCCTGGTACGGCGAGGAGCACCTGGCCCGGCTGCGGATGATCGGCGAACTGCTCGACCGCGGCCACACCCTGGGCGGGATCGCCGAACTGATCGGCGCCGGGGAGAGCGGGCAGGACGTCGCGGAGCTGATCGGGCTGGAGGCGGCGATCGTCGCGCCCTGGTCGGACGAGACCCCGGTGCGACTGGACTGGGACGAGCTGAAGACCGCCTTCGGGGACCAGCTCACCGAGGAGAACACCGCCGAGTCCATCGCCCAGGGCTACATCACGGTCGAGGAGGACGGAATCACCCACGTCAGCCGTCGACTGATGGACGCCACCACCGAACTGGTCGCCGAGGGCGTGCCGCTCTCGGCGGTACTGGACGCCAGTCGGCGCACCCAGGAGCACATCGACGCCATCGCCGAGATCTTCATCGAGGTGGTCAGCGACCACCTGCTCAGCGCGCTCTCCGGCGAGACACCGCTGGCGCCCGGCGAGGCGGCCCGGCTCACCGAGCGCATCCTGCGGGTCCGGCCGCTCGCCCGTACCGTCGCCGACGCGCAGTTCACGCTCGCCATGGACCGCCGGGTGCGGGCCGAGTACGCCGAACTGCTGCGCCAGCGACGGGAGTACGGCTCCGAGGCGTAGCGGGCCTGCCGGGCGGGCAGGGATTCCCGCGCCCCGCCCGCCCGTCGGACGGGGCGCCGTGGAGCAGCCCGTCCGTCGGAGGAGCCGCCGATGACCCGCCCCCTCAGCCGCCGCGCCGCACTCGGCCTCGCCGTCGGACTCGCCCCGGGCCTGGCGCTCGCCGCCTGCGGGTCCGGCTCCCCCGCGCCGGGCGGCGGCCCGTCCGCCTCGGGCGGCACCCGGACCGTCAAGCACGCGCGCGGGGAGAGCACCGTACCGGCCCGGGCGAGCCGGGTGGTGGTGCTGGACACCGACGCGCTGGACTCGGTGGTCAGCCTCGGCCTCAGCCCGGTCGGCGCCACCACGGTCAGCGAGGGCGCGCCCTTCCCGGCCTACCTGCCCACCGAACGGCTGACCGGCACGACGGCGGTCGGCACGATCGGCCAGCCCAACCTGGAGGCGATCGCCGCGCTGCGGCCGGACCTCATCCTCAGCAACCAGGTCCGCGACGACAAGCGGTACGAGCAACTGTCCAAGATCGCGCCGACCGTGCTGTCCAAGACCACCGGACCGACCTGGAAGGAGAACGCCAGGCTGCACGCCGAGGCGACGGGCCGCCAAGCGGAGGCGGAGGCGGCGGACGCCGCCCACCGGACCAAGCTGCGGGACCTCGTCACCGCGCTCGGCGGGCCCGCCAAGGCGGCGGCCATCCGGGCCGAGATGGCCCGCTTCCTGGCCGGTGCGCCCACCCGGCTCTACCTCAACGACACCTTCATCGGCTCACTGTTCAAGGACCTCGGGCTGGGCCGCCCGGCCAACCAGGACAAGTCCGGCTTCTCCCTGGAGATCAGCCCCGAGCAGGTGGACCAGGCGGCCGCCGACGTCATCTTCTACTCGGTGTACGGGGACGCGGCCAGGTCCGACCAGGCCAAGATCACCGAGGGTGCGCTGTGGAAGAACCTGGACGCCGTACGCAACGGCCGGGCGTTCCGGGTGGACGACAACCTGTGGATGCTCGGGATCGGGTACACGGGGGCGGGGCTGATCCTGGACCAGATGCGGGGGGATCTGGCATGACGGCGAACGGATGACAGATGATGAAATCTGTCATCCGTCAGCTGTTCGCTGTCATCTGTTAGCTGTTAGTTGTTCGCCGCCAACCGCTCGCTGTCGCCCGCCTCGTCCGCCCGCCCGCCCGTCCACCTGCCCGCCGCTACTCGGCATCGTCCAGCGCCCCCGGCGCCAGGGCCGGCACCGGGAAGACGTACCGCGCCTCCCCGCCGGACCACCAGACGCCAACCGCGAACACGGCCGCCGCCTCCAGCAGTCCGGCCCGGTCCAACCCGCCGCAGTCCACCGGCGTACACCCCATCGAGGCCACCAGCCCGGCCACCACCGCACCGGCCTCCGGACCGTCCGCACAGTACGGAACGCCGAGCGGCGCACCCTCGAAGCCCGGCCGCGGCATCGTCCAGATGCTCTCGTGGCAGATCCCGAACACCTTGGCCACCCGCGCGTCCGGCGCCACCGCAGCCAGCCGCCGGGCCACCGAGTCGCCGGCCCCCGCCGTGGTCAGCGCCGGCCCGTACGCTCCGGGGGCCATCGGCACCGTGCAGTCCAGCAGGGTCCGTCCGGCCAGTTCGCCCGCCAGCGGCGCGACCACCGACACCGCCGCCTCCGCCGGCACCGCGACCAACACGGCCGGCCCGAACCGCGCCGCCTCCGCCGGCCCGCCACCGCCCGACGCCCCGATCGAAGCAGCGACGTGCCGAGCCGCGACCGCGTCCCGCCCGCCCACCAGAACCTCGTGTCCGGCTCGTACCCAGGCCCCGCCCAGTGCCGTTGCCATGGCGCCCGTACCGAGAATGCCGATCCGCATGGTCCACTCCTCGCGTAGCCCTGCCCGTCACCGGCGGCCGCCCTCCGCGGACCGCCGTGCCCCGGACGCTAGCCGGGCCGATGCACACCGCCCGGTACGCAACGGGTCGGGCAGGATGAGCACATGAGGAGCGAAGGGGACACCGGGGACGGGGCGGTCGACGACTTCGGCGGCGGCGTGTTCGCCGCGGACTGCCGAGCCCGGCTGGCCTTCGAGGTGATCGCCAATCGCTGGGACAGCGTGGTGGTGTACGTCCTCGGTGAGCGCGGGCCGATGCGCCCCCGGGCCCTGCTCGACCGGATCGGCGGGATCAGCCCCAAGGTGCTCAACGAGACGCTGCGCCGGCTGGAGTACAACGGCCTGGTGGAGCACCGCCGTTACGCGGAGGCACCGCCCCGCGTCGACTACACGCTCACCGAGGCGGGCGCCGCCCTGATCGGCCCGATCCGCGCCCTCGGCGCCTGGGCCGCCGACCACGGCGACGCCGTCCTCGCCGCCCAGGAGCGGCACACCGGCGCGACGAGCTGAACCACTGACTCACTGTCAGTCACGCGTGCCACCATCGCCGTACGCACACGACGATCCGGAGGGTGGCCATGGACCCGGAGCTGGACGACCTGGAAGTCATCACGCTCTTCGTGGCGGACGTCCCCGCCGCGAAGGCCTTCTACCAGGAGGTCTTCGGCCTCCCGGTGGTCTACGAGGACGACGCCTCGGCGGTCGTCCGGCTGCGGAACCTGCTGGTGAACCTGCTGGCGGCGGAGCAGGCACCGGAGCTGGTCACGCCCGCGCCGGTGGCGGCGCCCGCCACGGGGGTGCGGGCGCTGCTCACCGTCCGGGTCCCGGACGTGGACGCGGTCTGCGCCCAACTGGCCGAGCGCGGCGTAGCGTTGCTGAACGGTCCGGTGGACCGGCCGTGGGGCCGACGGACGGCGGCCTTCGCCGACCCGGCCGGCCATGTGTGGGAGGTGGCCGAGGACCGCGCCTGAGCCGTGCGAACCGGAGCACCGGGACACCGGACCACCTGAGCACCTGAGCACCTGAAGACGCGACGGCGGGGACGACGGTGGTCCGCACCCCGTCGCCCCCGCCGTCAGCCCGGCCGGCGGGCACCCACCCACGGCCGGGCTACCCGGACAGGCCCCGGGCCGGTCCTGCCCAACTCAGGCCCGACCCGAGTCAGGCCCGAGCTAGTTGACGTTGACCGCGGTCCAGGTGGCCGCGACCGCGTTGTACTCCGTGCTGTTCGCGCCGTACAGGTCCGAGGCCGCGCTGAGGGTCGCCGCACGCGCGCCCGCGTAGTCCGTGGTGGACGTGAAGTACGTGGTCAGCGCGCGGTACCAGATCTGCGCGGCCTTGTCCCGGCCGATGCCCGCGAGCGTCGAACCGTCCGCCGTCGGGCTGTTGTAGTCGAACCCGTTGATCGACTTCGCGCCACTGCCCTCGGACAGCAGGTAGAAGAAGTGGTTCGCCACACCGGACGAGTAGTGCACGTCCAGGTTGCCGACGTTCGGGTCCCAGCTGTCGGCGGACTGGCCGTCCTTGCTCGGCTGGTCCATGTAGCGCAGCGGGCTGCCGTCGCCGCGCAGGTTGATCAGCTCGCCGATCCAGTAGTTCGGCGGGTTCGAGGGCAGGTTGGCGTACCACTCGACCATGGTGCCCATGATGTCCGAGGTGGCCTCGTTGAGGCCGCCCGACTCACCCGAGTAGTTCAGGTTGGCCGTCGCGGCGGTGACGCCGTGGGTCATCTCGTGGCCGGCCACGTCGATCTCGGTCAGCGGGGCGGCGTCGCCGTTGCCGTCACCGTACGACATGCAGAAGCAGTCGTCGCTCCAGAACGCGTTCACGTAGTTGGAGCCGTAGTGCACCCGGCTGAGGGCGCCGACGCCGTCGTTGCGGATGCCGTTGCGGCTGAAGGTGTTCTTGTAGAAGTCCCAGGTGGTGGCGGCACCGAACTGGGCGTCCACGGCGGCGGATTCACGGTTGGACGCGGTGCCGTCACCGAAGCTGTTGCTGGTGTTGGCGAACAACGAGCCGCTGCCCGTGGTCCCGTTGCTCATGTCGGTGGTGGACTGGCCACCGCGGCCGGTGTCCTTGAGCTCGAACTTCGAGCCGTTCTGGTTGGTGTTGAGCTGGACCTGGCCGACGAAGACGCCGTTGCCGGTGCCGGCCGCGGTCTCGATCTTCTCGTGCGTGGAGAGGACCTTGCCGCTGGTCGCGTCGGTGATCAGGATCTGGCTGCTCGGGGTGCCGTCGGAGCGCACGCCCTCGACCGTGGTCCGGTAGGCCAGGCGCGGGTTGCCGTCGGTGGCCCAGACGACCAGCTCGGGCTTGCCGGTCTGGTGGACGTCCGAGATCGGGGCCTCGTCGGAGTCGACGGTGACCCCGACGGTGGCCTTGACCGCGCCGGTGGCCTGGTCGGCGGCCTTGTCCGCGGGGATCTGCGGGGTCAGGCTCGGCAGCGCGATCTGGGCGGAGACCGCCTTGTTCACCGACTTCACGGCGCCGTCGGCCTTCTGGTGGACGACCAGGTCACCGCCGATCACCGGCAGGCCGGCGTAGGTGCGCTCGAAGCGCAGGTGCCGGGTGCCGTCCTTGTCGACCACGGCGTCCTTCGCGACCAGCTTCTCCTGGTCGCCGAGCGCGAGCGCCTTGGCGATCGGGCCGGACTGGCCGTTCGCCACCGCGAGGACGGCGGCGTGCTGCTGGGCAGCCTGGGCCTGGAACGACGGGGCGGCCGGCGACGCCTGGGCGACGGAGGTGCTCACCTGGATCACACCGGTCAACATGGCCGTGGCCGACAGAACGGCGACAGCTGCGAGCTTTCGCTTCACGTACGAGTCCTTCCGGGAAACCGCGTGTGGGCGCGGTCGCGCCGCGTCCCGGGGGCCGGGGTCGGCACCTGTGGGGCGGAACGGGCGCTGACGTGCTGAAACCCCGTGCGGTCGAGCGGCTCGCCACCGAGGGGTGGGGGTGGGGGCTACCGCTGGGGGATGACCAGAAGCATGACAATCCAGCAGGTGAAATGACAGGTCTGGCTCATTTATTGGCCAGGTCCCGCCAATTGGTAAAGCAGGTCAAGCGACGGTCAAATCGGGGCAACTCACCCCTCTGAACGATGGGTTCCGACCCGAACAACGGCCGACTGCCTGCACCGAAGGCCAATCCATCGTCAGGCGCGAGCAAAGCGGTCATTTTTGATCATCAATCGATGGACTTTTACAAGTGTGTAGATGTTTCCATACAGATCCTTGACCACTGGATGGCGAGATCTCGCCATCGGCACCCCTTGCCCCGGCGAGCGGGCGTCTGCTATCTCAGACCCCACCCTTCGGACGGCAGCCGAGTAACCGCCCGACTACCCTACGGCGTAAAGCAGTTGGCGCACGACGACGCGGTCCTGCGTCACTACTGGAACCGCCACTCCTGCGCCGGGTTGCCGGGCGTGCAGGCGACCATGGTGATCTCGTTACCCGGGCCGTTGTTGGTCATGCAGGACTGGTTCTGGTAGTCGCCCAGGGTGTACGAGCCCGCTGAACTGCCGTTGCGGACCGTCCACCTGGTGAGGAAGCTGTACCCGTTGTTCAACAGCACCTTGCCGTCCATGGTCTGGACGAGCATCGGGCCACCGTTGTTGCAGGCGTTGAACAGGATCCAGGTGCCGGGGTCGGTGGAGCGCACCCAGCCGTACTGCGCGGCGCCGCCGAGCACGACCGGGTTGTCGCCGCTCAGGTTGTCGTTGCGCAGCCCGATCGGGCTGCCGTCCTTGGCGCTGACGATGGTGCTCCAGTTGCTGCCGCCGCAGGACGCGGGCCGGGTCGGGGTCTGCGGGGCGGGCGGATTGCCGCCGGTCGTCTGGCTCGGTGGTTGCGGCTTGGGTTCGGCGGGCGGGTTGGCCGGGCCTCCCCCGTTGCCTCCCCCATTGCCTCCCACGTTGCCGGAGCCGGCGGGCGGGTTGACCTGACCGCCCGAGGAGCCGCCGGAACCGGAGTTGGAGCCGGAGTTGGAGCCGCCGGCGGCGGAGTTGGCACCCCCGCCACCGCCCCGGCCCTGCTGGGCGCCCCCTCCCCCGCTCACCGCGCCGCCGTTCCCGCCCTGGGCCGGGGCCGGGACGGGAACGTTCGGTTGTCCGCCGGGCGGCGGCTGGTCGGCGGCCGGGGCGGCAGACGGGGTGTCGGTCGGCTGCGGGGTGGCCGGCGCGGTGGTGGCGGCCGCGGGAGTAGTGGTGGTCTGGGCCGCCGGGACGGTCACCACCACGGTCGGCTGGGCGGCGGGCGGCACGGCCGTGGTGGAGGCGCCGGGGCTGCGGTCGATCAGCAGGGCGGTCGCCGTGCCCATCGAGATGACGATCGGGATGATGATCGGCACCAGCAGGGTGCGCCGCGAGCGGCGCTTGCCCGGTTCGGTCTCCGCCTGCGGATCGACCTTCACCACCTGGTCCGCTCCGGCGACCCCGACCCCGGCGCCGGCAGCCCCGGCCCGCGCCGCCCGCAGGTCGATCGTCCCGCTGTCCGCTGCCTTCCACGGCGCCGCGGGCGCGCCGATCGCCGCCCGGGCCGCGGCCGCCATCTCGGCGGCGCTCGCGTACCGGTCCTCGGGGTTCTTGGCCAGCGCGGTGGCGACCAGCTCCCGCACGGCCGGCGGGAAGGTCTCCGGCAGCTCCGGCACCGGCTGGTTGACGTGCTTGAGCGCGACCTGCAGCGGCCCCTCGCCCAGGTACGGCACCTGACCGACCAGCAGCTCGTAGCAGACCACGCCGATCGAGTAGAGGTCCGAGGCCGACCCGGTGCTGACCGACGCCGCCTGTTCGGGGGACATGTAGGCCGCCGTGCCGATGATCGCGTACGGGGCGGTGAGCTTGGTGCTGGCGATCGCGCGGGCGATGCCGAAGTCGGTGATCACCACCCGGTCGTCGTCGCGCAGCATCAGGTTGGACGGCTTGATGTCCCGGTGCACGATCCCCCGCCGGTGGGCGGCGTGCAGCGCGTCCAGGGCGTCGGCGAGCAGGCCGAGGGCGCGCTCGGCGCTCATCGGCCCGCTCTGCGCGAGCGCCTGGTTGAGCGGGCGGCCCTCGATCAGGTCCATCACGATGTAGGCGCAGCGCTCGTCGCCGTCCCCGTCGCTCTCCCCGTAGTCGTGGACGTCCACGATGCCCGGGTGGTCGATCGCGGCGACCAGCTGGGCCTCCCGGCGGAAGCGTTGGACGGCGGTGCCGTCCTCGAACAGCTCGGCGCGCAGGATCTTGATCGCGACCTGCCGTGCCAGTACCTGGTCGTCGGCCCGCCAGACCGCGCCCATGCCCCCGCCGCCGAGCTTCTCGACGAGCGTGTACCGACCTCCGAGCACGGTGCCCGCGCTAATCATCGGCCCTGTCCCCCCAGGTGTCGTGACCCGCCCCGACGGGTCGTCGGCACACAGTGTGCCAGAGCGTGCCACGGGCCCAGCAGGCCCTGCACGTACGAACATCGGGCAGATCTATCAGGCGTACCGGACGTTTCTGGCGTGGTCGGACACCTCCAGGACGACCGCCGTGACGGCGCGCGGCTTGTCGACGTGGACGGCGTGCCCGGCGCCGCGCACCACGATGTGGCTGCCCCGGACGGCATTGGCCGCGATCCGGGACTGCAGGGCGGTCCAGCGGGCGCGCAGTGCGCGGGGCAGTCCCTCGGTCGCGCTCAGCACGGCCACCGGCACCTCGGGCAGCCGTCCGGCGGAGCGCCCTCGACGCAGCTCGGGGACGGCGAGGCCGGTCAGCCGGTTCTCGGCGAGGACGGTGCGCCGCTGGTGCGGGTGGGCGAGGACGGCCGCCTCGGCCCGGGCGAGCGCGTCCTCGCCGCCCGGCCCGGCGGGGGTGAGCGCCGTCCGGAGCAGCCAGAGCCGGTTCAGCACCGCCTCGGCGGCGCAGAGGGAAGGCGGCCGGAACTCCTCGTGGGCCGGGTCGACCAGTACCAGGCCGGCCACCAGCTCCGGCCGCTGCCAGGCGAGGAGTTGGGCCAGCTGACCGCCCCAGCTGTGCCCGACCAGCACGGCCGGCCCGGCGTCCAGGTGCCGCACCAGGGCGGCCAGGTCCCCGGTCTGCGCCTCCAGGGTCAGGCCGAGGGCGCGGTCGGGCTCGCTGGCGCCGAGCCCGGGACGGTCGTACGCGACGACCCGGACGTGCTCGGCGAGTTCGGGCAGCACCGGGGCCCAGGTGAGCGAGGAGGTGCCGCAACCGGCGATCAGCACCACCGGCGCCCCGGCGCCCGTACCGGCCTCCACCCAGCGCAACGCCCGTCCGTCGCGGTCGAGTTCGCCCTGCCGCAGTTCGACCGGGGTGCGCTCGGCCATGGCCCGGACGATGGCTTCCTGGACGTCCCGCAGGCCCCCCGGCCCGGCTGACGCTTGCCACTTGGTCCGCACGTTCGGTCCCCCCTGGATCCGTCGGTGTCGCTCCCGCCGTCGCATGGCGGGAACCCGACGCTGACTGCCCGATGGCACCGGCACCCAAACCCCACCTGGACGGCGGGCGAACGCAGGACCAACAAACCGGTGGACGTCAGGCGGGCAGGGTGCGCTCCAGCAGGGAGAGCAGCGCCTTCCAGTGCCGGGCGTCGGCGGCCGCGTCGTAGCGGGTGGTGTCGGCCTGGGTGTAGCCGTGCGGGGCGCCCGCGTAGACCTCCGTCGTATGGCGCACCCCGGCGGCGGTGAGGGCCTCGTCGAGCCGGGAGATCTGCTCGGGCGGCAGCGACTCGTCCTGGTCGGCGTGGCCGAAGTACAGCTCGGCGGTGATCCGGTGGGCGCCCAGGTGGGGGCTGTCCGGGCGCTCGGTGGCGAGGTTGCCGCCGTGGAAACCGGCCGCGACGGCGATCCGGTCCGGGTGACTGGCGGCCGTGCGCAGCGCCAGCAGGGCGCCGCGGCAGTAGCCGGTGACGCCGATCGGGCCGTCCTGGACCAGCGGGGACCCGGCGAACCAGCGCAGGAAGGCGTCGGCGTCGCGGGCGGTCGCCTCCGGGGTGAGGGTGGCCAGCAGCGGGACGATCTGGTCGAAGATCTCGTCGCACTGCTCGATGTCGATCAGCTCCGGCAGCTCGACCAGTGGCGCACGGCCGTTGCGGTAGAAGGCGTTGGGGAGGAGGACGGTGTACCCGGCCGCGGCGATCCGGTCGGCCATGCCCTTCAGGTGCGGGCGGAGCCCGAAGGCGTCCATGTGGAGCAGGACTCCGGGGTGGGGCCGGTCGTCGTCGGGGTGGGCGAGGTAGGCGTCGGCGGTGCCGTCCGCCGTCGGGATGTCGATGAGGGTTCCGCGCACGGTCATGGTGAAGGCTCTCCTTGGGGTTCGCGGGCAGCGTATCCGGTGCGCCCTTCGGGAGGCCGACGTCGCCCGGCCGGCCGCTCGGGAACGCCCGTACGGCGGTGCGGCGTTGAGCGGGCATGGGGTGGATCGCGAGCGTGGCCTGTGTGGTGGTCGTGGCGGTCGGGCTGGTGGTGCTGTCGGCCTGTCAGATGTGGGGCGAGTCCTCGCGACGCCGTCGGCCGCGCGCGCCCGGGGTGGGGGTGGGCGGCGGCGGTGGCCTGGAGGAGCTGCACGCACTGTTCAGCCCGGGCAAGCGGATACAGATCGAGCAGCGGCGGGAGCAGCTGGCACTCCGGGACGACGCGGAGGCGGGGGCGCCGCCGCACTTCGGGGTGGACCTGGAGCGGGGTGTGGCGGTGCTGCCCCGCGCCAAGGGAGACGAACGGGACGGGCGGTAGGGCCGCACACCCGGCGGCGGGCCCGCGGACGGGCCGTCAGAGCCGGCGCAGCCGCTCCCCGTCGCTGGTGCGCGGGCAGGTCAGGCAGGCGACGGCCGCGGGCTTGACCGCGTAGTAGAGGCAGCAGCCGAGCCGGGTGCGGGTGTGGTGTTCGCGGCCGTCGGGGGTGCGCAGCCGACGGAAGTCGGCGGCGCCCGGGAGCGGCAGGGTGCCGCCGGGCAGCAGGGCCCCGGCGGCAACGACGGCGGCGTCCTCCGCGGTGGAGCCCCGGGCGGTCGCCTCGCGGGCGGTGGCGTCGCGGGCGGTGGCGTCCTGAGCGCCGAGCATCCGACCGAGGTACCAGACGGCCGAGGCGAGGTCGTCGGTGACCATGCCCCAGAGCGCGCGGTCGCGGCGCCGGGCCGGTCCGGCGAAGGCGGCGAGCACCGGTTCGAGGTGGGTGACCACGGCGGCTCGCAGTTCGGCGCGCAGTTCGTCATCGCCGGGGAGGTCTCCGGGGAGGCCTCCCAGGACGTTCCCGCCGAGGTCTCCTACGAGGCCTCCCGCGAGGGAGACATGTCCGCCCGGGCGCAGCGCGAGCCGGCCGGTGGGGGCGTGCAGCCAGAGGTCGGCGGGGTCGACGGCGGGGACCCGCCGGGCGAGGTGCCAGGGGCCGGCGATGAGCAGGCAGGCCGACCAGACGTAGTGGTGGAGCAGCCGGGAGGCGGTGACGTGCGGGCGGGGGGCGCGGCCGTGCTCGGCGGCGATCCGGCCCTCCGCTCCGGCCAGGACGGCGGCCAGCGCCCGTTCGTCGGCGGCGAGTTGGGCCCCAGAGTACCAGCCGTCGGCGACCGAGGGGTCGGGCTCGACGGGGTCGAGTAGGCGCAGCTCCAGCACCGGGCAGAGCTCGCGCAGTCGCTCGTAGTCGCCGACCAGGGCGGACGGCCGCGCCTGGGCGAGTACGGGCAGGGGTGTTCCGGGAACCATCGGCACTCCCGAGATCGATTTCGAAAGATCGATTAAGGTGAGCCTCACCTTACAATGCCTCAGTGGGCCCACCCGACCACCTCGCGCCATGGTCGAACGGTCCACCTGAGCAGGCGACTCGACCTTGACGAAGTTAGGTAAACCTAACCTAAGATGTCGACTCGTGTTGAGAACCCACCTGCCGGCCACCCCAGCCCCGGCGACGCCCCGTTCCCCGGCGGCACAGCGGCCGTTGCTGCTGGTCGTCGGCGTGTGCGCGCTCGTGCTGTGCACGACCTTGAGCCTCGCGCTGGGCTCCCGATCCATCCCGCTGTCGACCGTCGCCGACGCCCTCACCGGCGCCGCCCACGGCGGTGACGCCGATGTGGTGACGGGCCTTCGCGTCCCGCGCACGCTCATCGGGCTGGCCGTGGGGGCCGCGCTCGGCGTCGCCGGGGCGGTCGCCCAGGGCGTCACCCGCAACCCACTGGCCTCGCCGATCACCCTCGGCATCAACGCCGGCGCGAGCCTCGCCGTGGTCGCCGCGATCTACACGCTGGACCTCTCCCGCCCGGTCGAGTACGTCTGGTTCGCCTTCGCGGGGGCGGCCGTCGCCGCCGTCGCCGCGTACACGATGTCCCGGCGCGGCGGGGACCTCGACCCGGTTCGGCTCGCGCTCGGCGGCACCGTGCTCACCGTGGTGCTCACCTCCTGGACCTCCGCACTGATGCTGGCCAGTCACCGCACCCTGGACGAAGCCCGGTTCTGGCTGGCCGGCTCGATCGCCGGGCGGCACCTGGACACCCTCACCCCCGTGCTGCCGTTCCTGGCACTCGGGCTCCTGGGCGCCTTCGCCGTCTCGCCCGCACTCAACGCGCTGGCCCTGGGCGACGAGACCGCGCAGTCGCTGGGCGTGCCGGTGGCCCGGATCCGGGTGGTGGGCGGACTGGCCGTCGTACTGCTCGCGGGCAGCGCGGTCGCCGTCGCCGGACCGGTGGCGTTCATCGGACTGGCCGCGCCGCACCTGGTCCGCCCGCTCCTCGGCAACGACCACCGCTGGCTGCTGCCCGGCTGCCTGATCGCCGGTCCGCTGCTGCTGCTCAGCGCCGATGTGCTCGGCCGGCTCGTGGTGCGGCCCTCCGAGATCGAGGTCGGAATCGTGACCGCCTTCCTCGGCGCTCCGCTGCTCGCGGTGCTGGCCCGGAAGGTGGCCAAGTGACAGCGCTCGCCGTTCCGATGGGCGCCATCGCGCGCCGCCGGGCCCGTACCGCCGCCTGGTCGCTGGTGGCCGTCGCCCTGCTGGTGCTGCTCACCGGCATCGCGCTCGGCACCGGCCAGGTGAGCATCTCCGTCTGGGACGCACTGCGCGCCCTGGTCGGCCAGGGCGAGCCCGGGAACGTGCTGGTGGTGCAGCAGTTCCGGGCACCGCGCGTGGTGTCCGCCCTGATCGCCGGCGCCGGCCTGGCGATGGCCGGCTCGATGCTGCAGCGGCTGTTCCGCAACCCGCTCGCCGCGCCCGACACCATCGGCATCACCGGCGGCGCCTCCTTCGGCGCGGTGCTGATGCTCGCCACCGGCGCCTCGCAGCAGCTGATCCCGCTGGCCGCGGTCGGCGGCGGACTGCTCGCCGCGCTGCTGCTCGGCGGCTTCGCCTGGCGCTCGAAGATGGCCGTCACCCGGCTGGTGCTGGTCGGCCTGGCGGTCCAGCAGGGCCTGGCCGCCGCCGTGAACCTGATGATCGTACGGTTCCCGGCCGAGCTGGCCTCCTCCGCGATGCAGTGGACCACCGGCTCGCTGTACGGACGCAACTGGACCGAGGTGTGGATCGGCGGCACCGCCATCGCGCTGGCCGCCGGGGCCGTCCTGCTCTGCCAGCGGCGGGTCTCCGTCCTCGACCTCGGCGACGACTCGGCCGGCGGCCTCGGCCTCAACCCCGCCCGGGACCGGCTCTGGCTGCTGCTGCTCACCATCACGCTCGCCTCGCTGGCCGCCGCCCTCACCGGACCGGTCGCCTTCGTCGCGCTCGCCGTCCCGCACCTGGTCCGGCTGCTCGCCGGACCGCCCACCCTCGGCACACTCGGCCTCACCGCGCTCACCGGCGCCGTGCTGCTGCTCTCGGCCGACCTCCTCGTGCTGCACGTGATCCCCGTCCACGGCCTGCCGGTCGGTGCCGTCACCGCCACCCTCGGCGCGCCCTGGCTCCTGGTGCTGATGATCCGCCAGAGCCGGCTTCCCCAGAGGAGCAGCTGATGACCAGCTCGGCCACCGACCAGGCCTCCACCGCCACCCCGGCCGGCGCCACCCCGGCCACCGCCAATCGGCTCGCCGCCCACGGCCTCGGGCTGCGCTACGGCGATCGGACCATCGTCGACGGGCTCGACCTCGAACTGCCCGGCGGCGCCGTCACCGCGATCGTCGGACCGAACGCCTGCGGCAAGTCCACCCTGCTGCGCGGACTGGTCCGGCTGCTCGACCCGGCCGCCGGCACCGTCACCCTGGACGGCGCCGACATCCACCGAATGCCCGCGCGGACCCTCGCCAAGCGGATGGGCCTGCTGCCGCAGCAGCCGGTCACGCCCGAGGCGGTCACCGTCGAGGCGCTGGTGCGGCTCGGGCGCTACCCGCACCAGCGGATGCTCAGCCCGTGGTCCAAGGCCGACCAGGCGGCGGTCGAGGACGCACTGGAGCGCACCGGCACCGCCGAACTGCGCGACCGGCAGGTCGACCGCCTCTCCGGCGGGCAGCGCCAGCGGGTGTGGATCGCGCTGGCGCTCGCCCAGGAGACCGACCTGCTGCTGCTCGACGAGCCGACCACCTTCCTCGACCTGCGGCACCAGCTCGACGTGCTCGACCTGGTCGCCGACCTGCACGCCGAGGCCGGGCGCACCGTGGTCATGGTGCTGCACGACCTCGGGCAGGCCGCCCGGTACGCCGACCACCTGGTGGTGCTCAAGGACGGGCGGCTCGCCGCGGCCGGTCCGCCCGCCGAGGTGCTGACGGCCGAACTGGTGGAGGCGGTGTTCGGGGTGCCGTGCCTGGTCGTGCCCGACCCGGAGACCGGCACTCCGCTGGTCGTGCCACGGGCCCGGAGGCGGGCCGTCGCCGCCTCCGCCTGAACCTCCCACCCCCCTGAGCTCCCATCCCCTGAGCTCCCATCCCCGTCCCCCTGTTCGACCCGATCCAAGGAACCCCGATGAACCGCCGACTCCCCGTCGCCGTCCTCGCCGTCACGCTGTCCGCCACGCTCCTCGCCGCCTGCGGCAGCAACGGGGACGCCGCCACGTCCGGCGACTCCGCGTCCTCCGCCTCGGCCGGCACCGCCGCCGGGTTCCCGCGCAGCGTCAAGCACGCCGCCGGGACCGCTGACATCAAGTCGCAGCCCAAGCGCGTCGTGGTGCTGGACAGTGGCGAGCTGGACGACGTCACGCTGCTCGGCATCACGCCGGTCGGCGCGGTGTCCCCGCACATGAAGACCGAGGGCGGGTTCCCGAACTACCTCAAGGACAAGATCAAGGACACCAAGGACGTCGGCCCGATGAACGAGCCGAACCTCGAACTGATCGCCTCCCTCAAGCCCGACCTGATCCTGTCCTCCAAGGTCCGCCACGCCAAGGTGTACGACCAGCTGAACGCGATCGCACCGACCGTGCTGGCCGAGACCACCGGGTTCCCGTGGAAGGAGAACCTGGCGCTGTACGCCCAGGCGCTCGGCAAGGAGGACGAGGCGAAGAAGGCGCTGGCCGACTACGAGGAGCGGGCGCACAAGCTGGGCGAGGCGATCAAGACGAAGTACAACGGGACGATGCCGACCGCCTCGGTGGTCCGCTTCGTGGCCGGCCCGACCCGCCTGTACGCCAAGGCCTCGTACAGCGGCGTGGTGCTCAAGGACGTGGGCCTGGCCCGCCCGGCCTCGCAGGACGTGGACAAGAACATCATCGAGGTCAGCGCCGAGCAGATCAGCCAGGCCGACGCCGACCTGGTGTTCGTCACCACCGCCGACGACCCGACCAAGACCAAGGAGAGCGAGGTCCAGCAGACCCCGGTCTGGCAGGGCCTGAACGCCGTCAAGAACGGCAAGGTCTTCAACGTCCCGGACGAGACCTGGATGTCCGGCATCGGCGTCCAGGCCGCGGACGCGATGCTCGTGGACATCGCCAAGGCGGCGGGCGTGGACGCGCCCAAGTAATCACTGACAGATGACAGACGACGGCGAACAGATAACAGATTTCAACATCTGTCATCCGTTATCCGTTCGCCGCCCTCCGCCCGTCACCACGCCCCCAAGGACACCCCATGCGGCTCTACCTGCTCGCCCTCAACCCCACCGACTCGGTCACCCGCGGCTTCCTGCCCGCCGCCGCCCGGCTCGGCCTCGACGTCACCGTTCTCACCGATCACGTCGAGGACCACCAACGCGCCTACGCCGACGCCGGGTTCCCGTACGAGCTGGTGGAGTGCGACGTCCAGGACTTCCGCGAGGTGATCGGGGCGATATCCCAACACCACGCGCCCGACGCGGTGTTCAGCAACAGCGACCACCTGCAGACCCAGACCGCCCTGGTCGCCGACTACTTCGGCCTGCCCGCCAAGGACTGGAAGGCCGCGCTGCGGGCCAAGAACAAGGGCGAGCTGCGCCGCCACCTCGCCGAGACCGGCCTGGACCGGGTCTGGTCCGCCGAGCTGGCGCCCGGCCAGGACCCGGCCGAGCTCACCCCGCCCTTCCCCTGCATCCTCAAGCCCCGCGAGGGCGTCGCCAGCGAGGACGTCACGCTGGTCGCCGACACCGACGAACTCGCCCTGCGGGTCGAGCAGATCCAACAGCGCCGCCCGGGCGCCACGCTGGTGGTCGAGGAGTTCCTGGCGGGCGAGCTGTGCACCCTGGAGACCCTCGGCGACGGCCGTGCCCGCCACGTCCTCGGCGGCTTCCGCACCCGGCTCTCCCCGCCGCCGGACTTCATCGAGGAGGTGCTGACCTTCACCCCGGCGCACCCCCGAGCCGTGGTCGACCAGGTGCTCGCCCAGCTCGACGCGCTCGGCGTCGGACTCGGCGCCTGCCACACCGAGTTCGTCCTCCAGCCGGACGGCCGCGCCCGCATCATCGAGGTCAACTACCGCGCCATCGGCGACCAGTGCGACCTGATGCTCGCCGAGATCCTCGACCTCCCGTACTTCGAGCTGGTGCTGCGCACCCACCTCGGCGAGGACCTGCCCGCCGACCTCGGCGCGCGCACCGGCCAGCGGGCCCGCCACGAGCGCGTCTGCGCGGACCGGGCCGGCACCCTGACCGCCGCCCCGGAGCCGCTGTTCGAGCAGCGGGCCGACGGGGTCACGCTCTCCTACCTCCCGGTGCGCGAGCTCGGTGCCCGGCACGAGCTCTACCGCACCAACCGCGACTACCTGGGCATCGTCTGGGCGGTCGGCCCGGACCAGGACGCGGTGGACACCGCCGTGGCGGAGTTCATCGCCGCCAACCGCTGGGAGATCGCCTCATGACTCCGGCCGACAGGACGCCCGCCCACACCTCGCCCGCCCACAGCACACCCGCCCACAGCACACCCGCCCACACCGCGCCCGCCGGCCGCACGCCCGCCGACAACACGCCCCTCGGCGGGACCTCCGCCGACCAGCTGACCCTGCGCGTGCTGTCCGCCCTGCTGCGCGAGGACGTGCTCGGCCTGCGTGCGGACGGCGTCCTGGAGCAGCGGGCCGACGGCCCCTGGCTGCGCAACGGGACGCTCGCCCTGCCGGTCGCCCCCGAGGGCTTCCAGGGTGACCACGCGGCCCGGCTGCCGGAGTTGGAGGCGGACGGCGTCCGGCTCACCGAGCTGCCCGCCATCCTCGCCCACCTGGCCGAGCGCGCCGATCCACTGGACCGGCCCGGCCACCTGGCCTTCGCCGAGGAGTGCCGCCAGACCCTGGCCACCATGCAGCTGCACGACCGGGTCCGCCCCGAGGTGCACGCCGCGCTCGCCGAGCGCTACGGCAAGGACACGGCCGACTGGACGGGCCCGCACGCCTCGCTCGGCTTCGAGGCCCTCGCCGCCTTCCTCGACCACCCGGTCTACCCGACCGCCCGTGGCCGCTCCGGTCTGACCGAGCCACAACTCCGCTCCTACGCACCGGAGTTCCACCCGAGCTTCGAACTGCGCTGGCTCGCCGTCCCGGCCGGGCGGCTGACCGTACGCGGCGACGGGCCGCTGCCCGCCTGGTGGCCGAGCGCCGAACAACTGGGCGTCCCGGGCCAGTTCCTCACCGTCCCGGTCCACCCGCTCACCGCGGGCGAGGACTTCGAGCGGATCGCTCCTGGCGCGGTGCTCACCCCCGAGCCGTACCTCACCGTGCTGCCGACGCTGTCCATGCGTACCGTCGCCGTCGCCCAGGACCCGGCCTGCCACCTCAAACTCCCGCTGGCCACGGCGACCCTGGGCCTGCGCAACCGGCGCACCATCAAGCCGGTCACCCTGGTCAACGGGGCGGTCGGACAGCGCCTGGTGGAGGCCGTGATCGCCCGCGAGCCGCGCTTCGCCGGGCGGGTGCTGCACGTCGACGAGCAGTGCTACGCGCACGCCGACGACGAACTGCTGGCCGTACTGCTGCGCCGCTACCCGAACGGCCTCGACGACGCCGTCACCGTGCCGCTGGCCGCCCTGCTCGCCGAGGCCCCCGACGGACGGCTGGTCATCGACCACCTGGCCGACCGCTTCCACGGCGGCTCCGTCCCCGCCCTGTACGAGGAGCTGCTGCGGCTGCTGGTCGACTGGCAGACCACCCTGTTCGGCCACGGCATCGCCCTGGAGTCGCACCAGCAGAACACCTCGCTCGTCCTGGACGACACCGGCCTGCGACTGCTCTACAAGGACAACGACGGGCCCCGGATCAACACCGCCAGGATCGGCGAACTCGCGCAGCTGGCAACCGAGTTCCGCGACCCGCGGATCCTCGCCGAGCAGGACCGCGCGCTCACCGACCTGTTCACCACGATCACCGGCCACCTGTGCACCGCCTCGCTCGCGTTCGGCCTCGCCGCACACGAGCGGGTACCGCTGGAGCTGAGCCTGCGGCTCCTGCGCGATGTCCTCGGTGAGGCGGTCGACCGCCTCGGCCCGGCCGGGCGACCGCTGCGCACCGAGCTGCTGGACGCCGAACGGCTGCCCGTCAAGGCCATGGTGAGCGCCGGCACCCTGCTCAGCAAGGAGCGCAGCGGCGCCGCCGACATCAACAAGCACTACACGGACGGCCCCAACTACCTGCTGCTGAGGGACGGTTCATGATGACCGTCGAACCGCTGGCGCGGCCGTCCGCGGCGGCCGGACTGGACCGGCGTCAGGTTCACGCCATCGCGGCCTGCTACTTCGTCGCCTCCTTCGCTGCCCTCGGCCTGCCGCCCTTCCTCTCCGAGATCCTCCCGGGCCTGGGCGACCAGGACGGCCGGTGGGCCGGCCTGCTCTACATCGTGCCGACCGTCTTCACCGCCCTCGGCGCGCCGCTGTGGGGCCGGCTGGCCGACCGCTTCGGCCAGAAGCGGCTGCTGCTGCGCGCCCAACTCGGCCTCACCGTCTCCTTCCTGCTCGCGGGGGCAGCCGACAGCCTGCCGGCGTTCACCATCGCGCTGGTGCTCCAGGGCTTCCTCGGTGGCACCTTCTCCGCCACCAACGGCTACCTCGCCTCGGCCCTGGACGGCTCCCAGCTGTCCAAGGCGCTGACCCTGATGCAGGGCAGTGCCCGGGCCGCCCTGGTCGCGGCGCCGATCCTGGTCGGCGCGCTGTCGCCGTGGATCGACCCGCACCGGCAGTACCTGCTGATGGCACTGCTGCCGCTGACCGCCGCCGTACTGCTCGGCTTCCTGCCCGAGCCGGCCCGCCCGCGCGCCGTCCGGACGGGCGGGGACGCGCCCCAGGCCGACCCGCCGGGCTCGCTCAAGCTGCTCTACACCTTCGAGTTCGCCTTCGTCTTCGCCACCATAATCTCCTTCCCCTACCTGATCACCCTGGTGCAGCAGCGGCTGCCGGGCGTCAACGGCACGGTCGCGGGCTTCCTGTTCGCGCTGCCGCACCTGGTCTACCTGGTCGCCGCCGGACGGGTGCACGCCGCCGTCGAGGCGCGGCCCCGTACCGGGCTGGCGGCCGGCTTCGCCCTGGTCGCCCTCGGGCTGGCCGGACACGCCCCGGCCCACTCGCTGCTCACCTTCGCCCTGACCCGGGCGGTGCTCGGTCTCGGCATGACCTTCGGCCTGGTCTGCCTCGCCGTCCTCGCCGCCGAAGCCGCCCGGGGCCGCGCGCCGGGCCGGATGTTCGGCACCCGCGAAACCGTCTCCAAGTGCGGTGCCGTAGCCGCCGGACTCGCCGCCGCGCTGGCCAACGGCAGCGGCGGACCGGCCGCCCCCGTCGTCACCGGCACCGCCGCCGCACTGGCCGCCGCCCTGCTCGCCCTCCTGACCCGTAGGAGCCCCCGATGACCGCCCGTACGGCCCACCCGCAGTCGGCCGCCACCACGACCGGCCTCCCCACCGCCCGACCGACCACTCCGTCCCCCGCGCTTCCCGCCGTGCCCACCGCGCTGCCCACCGCCGATGAGGCGGTGGTCCACACCCTGCTCAACTGCCTGCTGCGCGAGGTCTCCGCGCCCGAGCACCAGACCGCCGTCGACGAGGGACACCTGCTGCTGCGCCTGCCCCGCCGCGGCGCCCTGCTGCGAGTCGCCCTGCGCCGCACCTCGCTGCTCGGCGCGCACCGCTTCACCGGACCGGCCTTCGAGGAATCAGCGGACGGCTGGCGGGAGTTGGGTTGGCGCGAGCTGGCCGAGTACGCCCAGGACGAGCTGGAGCTGCGCACCGGAACGGTGAACGAGGAGTTCCTCGGCCAGGTGGCGTCCAGCCGCTACGGCGTGCGCCAGGGCCTGGACGAGCGCCCGGCCGCCGGGGACGACCGCTACCTGGAGTCCGAGCAGGCCCTGCTGTTCGGCCACCGCTTCCACCCGGCCCCCAAGTCCCGCTCCGCCGCCCGGGGCGACTGGAGCCGGTACGCGCCCGAGTCCCGCGCGGCGTTCCCGCTGCGCCACCTCGCCGTCCGCGCCGAGCTGCTGGCCGAGGAGTCCCTGGACGAGGACGCGAGTGCCCGACTGGACGGCCTCGGCGAAGTCCCGGACGGCTACCGACTGCTGCCCGCCCACCCCTGGCAGTACCAACTCATCGGCGACCACCCGCTGTTGCGCGAGGCCATGGCCCGCGGTGACGTCCTGGACCTCGGCCCGCGCGGCGAGCACTTCACCACCACCGCCTCGGTGCGCACCCTGCACGGCGCGGACGCCTTCCTCAAGTTCAGCCTCAACGTCCGCATCACCAACTGCCTGCGCAAGAACGCCGCTTACGAGCTCACCGGCGCCGTCGCGCTCACCCGGCTGCTGGCCCCCGCGCTCACCGACCTCGCCCGGCGCTTCCCCGACGCGGCGATGCTGCGCGAGCCCGCCTTCCGCACCCTCGCCCTGCCGGGCGCCGACGGCCGCCCCGACCGGGCGCTGTACGAGGGCTTCGGCCTGATCCTGCGCGAGGGCTTCGGCGGCCTGCTGCGGCCCGGCGTCACCCCGCTGCTCGCCGCCGCCGTCGCGGACGAGCACCCGACCAGCTCGGCGCACATCTCCCGGCTGCTGGGCAACGGTTCGGACGGCGCCGCCGCCCTCGACTGGTGGCGCGCCTACCTGCGACTGCTCCTCCCGCCGGTGCTGGCCGCCTACTTCGACCACGGTGTGGTGCTGGAGCCGCACCTGCAGAACGTGCTGATCGGCGTCGACGCCGACGGCCGCCCGGCCCAGGTGCTCTTCCGCGACCTGGAGGGGACGAAGCTGGTGCCCGAGCACAACGCCGACATCCTGACCGCCCTCCCGCCCGAGGTGGCCGGCCCGATGACGTACGACGCCGAGCGCGGCTGGGACCGGGTGGTCTACTGCCTGCTGGTCAACCACATCGCCGAACTGCTCGCCGCCCTCGCCGACCGGCACCCCGAGCTGGAGGGCGCGCTCTGGCAGGCCGTCCGGGACACCCTGGAGGAGTACGCCGCCGCGCACGGCCGCCCGCCCCGGCTGCGGGCCCTGCTGGCCGGCGTCCCGCTGCCCGCCAAGGCCAACCTGCTGACCCGCTGGGAGCGCAAGGCCGACCGCGAGGCCGGGTACGTCCGGCTGCCCTCCCCGCTGGCCGGCTCGGTGCTCGCCGAGGCCGCCCGTATGACCGCCCACCTTCCCGCCGGGAGCACCCTCCGATGAGCAGCACCGTCCACGGCCACGTCGCCTCCCTCGCGGCCGACCGACTGCCCGCCTACGTCTACGACCTGGCCGCGCTGCGCGCGCACGCCGCCGCCGTCCGGGCCGCTCTGCCCGAACGGGTCGAGCTGTACTACGCGGCCAAGGCCAATCCGGAGGCGCCGCTGCTGACCGCGCTGCGCGACGCCGTCGACGGCTACGAGGTCTCCAGCGGCGGGGAGTTGGCGCACGTGCGGGCCGCCGTGCCGGACGCCCCGCTGGCCTTCGGCGGGCCGGGCAAGACTCCCGCCGAGATCGCCGCCGCCGTCGACGCCGGGGTGCACCGCTGGCACGTCGAGAGCGAGCAGGAGCTGCACCGGCTCGCCGCCGTACTCGCCGACCGGCCGGGGACGGACGTGGTCGTGCTGCTCCGGGTCAACCTGCCGGTGGTCACCGACGCCCTGGACGCGGTGCCGCTCGCGATGGGCGGGCGCCCGACGCCGTTCGGGCTCGACCCGGACCGGGCGGAGGAGTGCGTCCGGCTGCTCACCGGCGGCGGACCGCTCGGACGTCGGCTGCGTCTACGCGGGGTGCACGCCCATCTGGCCAGCGGGCTGGCGGCGGCGGAGCAGCTGTCGGTCGCCGAGCAGATCGTCATCTGGTCGGCCGAACTCGCCGAGCGGCACGGCTTCCCGCTGGCCGAGGTCAACATCGGCGGCGGGATGGCGGTGGACTACGACGACCCGACGGAGCGCTTCGACTGGACGGCCTTCGGCGAGGGCCTGGCCAAGCTGCTCGACGCCCACCCCGGACTGACCCTGCGGATCGAGCCGGGCCGGGCGCTGACCGCCTACTGCGGCTGGTACGCGACCGAGGTGCTGGACGTGAAGCAGAGCCACGGCGAGGACTTCGCGGTGGTCCGCGGCGGCACCCACCACCTGCGCACCCCCGCCACCCGCGGACACTCCCAGCCCTTCGAGGTGCTCCCGGTGGACGGCTGGCCACACCCCTGGCCGCGCCCCGCCGTCACCACCGGACGGGCCACCCTGGCCGGGCAGCTCTGCACTCCGAAGGACGTCCTCGCCCGAGCGGCGAGCGGTGCGGCCGGTCTGCGGGCGGCGGACCGGGTGCTGTTCGCGATGGCGGGCGCGTACGCGTGGAACATCTCGCACCACGAGTTCCTGATGCACCCACGCCCGGGGTTCCACTACCTGGGTGCGTGACGGCTCGCGGGCGACCGCTGACCCCCGAGCCCGGCGGCTGACGACTGACGGCTGACGGAGTTCAGATGACAGATTTCAACATCTGTCATCCGTCAGCTGTCAGCTGTTCGCCGCCCCCGTCCGCCGCAACCCCCTCCGCGCACTCGTGGGACAGTGGTAGCCAGCGAAGGGAGCGCGAACGTGCTGATGGACAAGGTGGCGGAGATACTCGCCGAGGCGTCGGCCGAGGCGGTGGAACCGCGCTTCCGGGCACTGGCCGCCGGCGAGGTGATGGAGAAGGCGCCCGGCGAGATCGTCACGATCGCCGACCGCGAGGCCGAGGCGATCATCGCCCGCCGCCTCAGCGAGCTGCTCCCCCTCCCGGTCGTCGGCGAGGAGGCGGTCGCCGCCGACCCTTCGCTCGCCCAGGCCATCCACGACGAGCCCGCCGTCTGGCTGGTCGACCCGGTGGACGGCACCTCCAACTTCGTCGCCGGCCGCCCGGACTACGCCGTGATGTGCTCCCTCGTCCGCTCCGGCCGGGCCGTCGCCTCCTGGATCTGGCAGCCCGCCACCGCGACCGCCTACCGCGCCGAACTCGGCGCCGGCGCCTGGCGCGACGGCGAACGCCTGACCCGCACTCCGGCACCGGCCGACGCCGCCCAGCTGACCGGTGTCCTGAAGAGCCGCTTCCTCGATCCCGAGCAGCGCCGCCACCTGGAGGCCAACTGCTCGGCCTTCGGCGAGATCTCCCCCGGCCGGAGCGCCGCCGGGGTCGAGTACCCGGACGTCGCCGAGGGCCGGTTCGACTTCATCTTCTACTGGCGCACCCTCCCCTGGGACCACGCCCCCGGCTCCCTGCTTCTCACCGAGGCCGGCGGCGTCGCCGCCCGCCTGGACGGCAGCCCCTACCGCCCCGAGGCCCCCGGCTGCGAGGACGGCCTCCTGGTCGCCGCCGACCCCCACACCTGGGAACTCACCCGCGGCATCCTGCTGAGCAACTGACCCCACCCGGACGAGCCCGCTACCCCGCCCGCTCCCCCGCGACCTTGCGCCCCGCGCCGACCACCTCCCGCAGCAGCGCGCCCACCTCCCCCGCCGTCGTGTGCGGGTTGAGCAGGGTGAGCTTCAGCCGCAGCCGCCCCGGCCCCTCGCCCGGCAGCTCGGTGCGCCCGACCACCGCCCGCCCGGTGCGCAGCAGCAGCCGGCGCAGCTGCCCGTTCAGCTCGTCGACGGCCGCCTCGTCCGTCATCCCGGGCGGCCGGTAGCGGAACAGCAGCACGGTGAGCACCGGCTCGGCGTGCAGTTCGAGCGAGGGCTCGGCGCGGACCGCCGAGGCGGCGGCGAGGGCCAGTTCGTGGCAGGCGTCCACCAGCCGGCCGAGCCCCTCGCGGCCGAGGGCGCGCAGGGTGACGGCCAGTTTGAAGGCGTCGGCCCGGCGGGTGGTGCGCAGCGAGCGGCCGAGCAGGCTGGGGTAGCCGGCCTGCTCGTCGTCCATCGGGTTGAGGTACTCGGCGCGCCGGGCGAGCGACACGTAGGTCTCCGCCCGACGGACCAGGAAGATCCCGGCGGCGGCCGGCTGCCAGCCGAGCTTGTGCCAGTCGAGGGAGAGCGAGTCGGCGCGGGCGATGCCGTCGAGCAGCGGGGCGAGCCGGTCGGAGAGCAGCGCGCCGCCGCCGTACGCGGCGTCGACGTGCAGCCAGGCGCCGTAGCGGTCGGCCAGGTCGGCGGCGGCGGCCAGCGGGTCGATCGCGCCGGTGTCGGTGGTGCCTGCGGTGGCGACGACGGCGATCGGGGTCCGTCCGGCCCAGCTGACCTCGGCCAGGGCCCGCTCCAACTCCTCGGGCAGCATGCGGAGTTGGCGGTCGACCGGGACACTGACCACGGCCCGTTCACCGAGCCCGAGCAGGGCGGCGGAGCGCTGGACGGAGAAGTGCGCGGCCTCGGAGGCGAGGATGCAGGGTCGTACGCCGGCCGGGATCCCGTCCAACTCGACGATGCCGTCGAGCTTCTGGTCGCGTGCCAGCATGAGTCCCATCAGGTTGGACTCGGTGCCGCCCGAGGTGAGGACGCCCGCCGATCGCGCCGGGTCGTAGCCGACCAGCGCGGCGAGTTCGGCGAGCAGCGCGGTTTCGAGGGCGGTCGCGGCGGGGGCCTGGTCCCAGGAGTCCTGCGAGGGGTTGAGCGCACTGACGGCGAGGTCGGCGGCGGCGGCCACGGCGAGCGGCGGGCAGTGCAGGTGGGCGGCGCAGGCGGGGTCGGCCGGGTCGGCGGCGCCGTAGGCCAGCAGTTCGGTGAGTCGGGCCAGCGCGCCGCGCCCGCCGGCCCCGGTCAGACCGTCGGCGACCAGGGCGGCGATCTCGGCGGGGCTGCCCGCGGGCAGCGGGCCGGAGCGCAGCGCGGTGCCGGTGTCGAGCGCGTCGAGGACGGTGGCCAGCAGCGGCCCGAGCGCGCCGGGCCCGCCGGGCCCGCCCGCGAGCGCGTCCAACGGGACGTCCTCACCCGGTAGTTCGGGTACCGCGCCGGGTCCGGTGGTCACGCGCCACCCCGGGGGGAGGCGGCGGCCGCGATCGCCTCCGCCAGCCGGTCGAGCACCGCGGCCACCTGCTCGTCGGTGATGGTGAGCGGGGGCAGCAGCCGCAGCACCGCGTCGTGGCGTCCGCCGAGTTCCACGATCAGGCCCCGCGCCAGGCACGCCTCCCGCACCCGCACGGCGAGCGCCGGGTCCGCCGGATGCGCCCCGCAGGCGTCGGCCTCGGCCGCCGGATCGACCAGCTCGACGCCGAGCATCAGCCCGCGCCCGCGCACATCGCCGATCACCGGCAGTTCGGCGGAGAGCTCCCGCAACCGGGAGACCATCCGCGCGCCGACCACGGCGGCCCGCTCGGCCAGCCCGTGCGCGGCGACGTACCGCAGGGTGGCGGCCCCGGCGGCCATGGCGAGGGTGTTGCCGCGGAAGGTGCCGGTGTGGGCGCCGGGCCGCCAGCCGTCGTAGTCCTCGCGGTAGACGACGACGGCGAGCGGCAGGCTGCCGCCGATGGCCTTGGAGAGCACCATGGCGTCCGGGACGATGCCGCTGTGCTCGACCGCCCACATCGCACCGGTGCGCCCGACGCCGGTCTGCACCTCGTCGACAATCAGCGGGATGCCGCGTTCGCGGGTGATCCGACGCATCTCGCGCAGCCAGTCGTCGGGCGCGGGGACGACCCCGCCCTCGCCCTGGACGGCCTCCAGGATCATCGCGGCGGGCGGCACGACCCCGCCCGAGGGGTCGTCCAGCAGCCGCTCCACATAGGTCGCGGCGAGCTCGGTGCCCGTCTCCCCGCCGACCCCGAACGGGCAGCGGTAGCCGTACGGGTAGGGCAGCCGGACCACTTCGCCGCCGCTCGGCAGCGGCTCCTTGACGGCGACGTTGCCGGTGAGCGCGAGGGCTCCGGCGGTCATGCCGTGGTAGGCGCCGGTGAAGGCGAGGGCGCCGGGGCGGCCGGTGGCGGTCTGCATCAGTTTGAGCGCGGCCTCGACGGCGTCCGTCCCAGCCGGGCCGCAGAAGTGCACCCGGGCGCGGGCGGCGAACTCGGCGGGCAGGCTCTCGAACAGCGCGCTGGTGAAGTCGTCCTTCTCGGCGGTGGCGAGGTCGAGCAGGTGCAGCGGGGCGCCGCTGTCGAGGGTGCGCCGGATCGCCTCCAGCACCACGGGGTGGTTGTGACCGAGGGCGAGCGTGCCGGCGCCGGAGAGGCAGTCGAGGTAGCGCCGCCCGTCGGCGCCCTCGACGGTCATGCCGTTGGCCCGGACCGGGACGATCGGGAAGGAGCGGGCGTACGTCCGGGCGGCGGACTCGCGGACGCGCTGGCGGCGCAGGATGGCCTCACCGGAGGACGGAGCCCCGGCTACGGTGGCCCCGGAGGCGGCCTGGGCGGGTACGGCGGCGAGCGACAAGGCAAACCCCCAGAAGAAGTTAGGTAAGCCTAACTTTATCGTTCGTGACCTGGCGGACTGCCCCGAGGGCACCCAGAATCACCCGAGCGGGTGAACCTCCCCCGGCATGACTGGCGCCGCCCCCGACCAGCCCAACGAGCGCCGCGCCGAAAGGTCACGCCCGCCCCTGCCACCGGTAGCACAGCTCCGGCCGCCCGACGTTCCCGTACTGCGGCTCCCGCACCGCCCGCCCGGTGTCCACCAGGTGTTCGAGGTAGCGCCGCGCGGTGATCCGGGAGACCCCGGCGGCCGCGCCCGCGGCGGCCGCCGACAGCCCGGTCGCGGCCTCGCGCAGGACGGACGCGACGGTGTCCAGGGTGGGCGCGCTCAGCCCCTTGGGTAGGGTGCTGCGCTCGGGCGTGCGGAGCAGCGCGAAGGCCTGGTCGACCTCGTCCTGCCCGGTCGCCTCGCCGGCTCGCCCGAGGCTGTCCCGGTAGCGGGCGTAGCGCTCCAGCCGGTCGTGCAGGGCGGCCGCGCTGAACGGTTTCAGCAGGTACTGCACGACCCCCGCCGAGACCGCCTGCCGCACCATGGCGAGGTCGCGGGCCGAGGTGACGGCGATGACATCGGTGCCGTACCCGGCGGCGCGCAGCGTGCGGCAGAGCTGGAGGCCGTGGCCGTCCGGCAGGTAGAGGTCGAGCAGGGTGAGGTCGACGGGCGTCCCGGCGGCGCGCGCCCTCTCCAGGAAGCGCAGCGCGTCGGCGCAGCTGTGCACCGTCCCGGCGGCGTGGAAGCCGGGCTCACGCTCGACGTAGAGGGTGTGCGCGGCGGCGGCCACCGGGTCGTCCTCGACCACCAGCACGGAGATCCCCGCCCGGGCGCCTTCGGTCGCCGTCACGCCAGGGCCCCTTCCCGCTCCCGGGCCCGGCCGGCCAGCGGCAGCCGCACGGTGAGCACCGCACCGCGCTCCCGCCCGACCTCGACGGTGCCGCCGTTGCGCCGGGCGGCCTGGGCGACCAGTGCCAGCCCGAGGCCGTGCCCGCGGCCGTCCTGCTTGGTGCTCCAGCCGCGCCGGAAGACGTCCTGGACGGCGGACGGGTCGATGCCCGCCCCGGTGTCGGCGACCCGCAGCAGCAGACAGGCGTCCGGGGAGTCCTCGCCGTCGATCCGGGCGGTGACGGTGACCTCCGGCGGGGCGGGACTCTGTGCGGCCCCGGCGATCGCGGCGTCCACCGCGTTGTCGATCAGGTTGCCGAGCACGGTGATCAGGTCCCGGGCGGAGAGGCCGGGCGGGAGCACCCCGTCGTCGATCCGACTGTCCTCGGCGAGGGTCAACTCCACGCCCCGCTCGGCGGCTTGGGCCGCCTTGCCGAGCAGCAGCGCGGCCAGTACCGGCTCGCCGACCGCCGCGACCACCCGGTCGGTGAGCTGCTGGGCGAGTTCGAGTTCGGCGGTGGCGAACTCCACCGCCTGTTCATGGCGGCCGAGTTCGATCAGTGAGACGACCGCGTGCAGCCGGTTGGCGGCCTCGTGCGCCTGCGCCCCGAGCGCCTCGGTGAAGCCGCGCACGGAGTCCAACTCGCCACTGAGTGACTGCAGTTCGGTATGGTCGCGGAGGGTCACCACCCGGCCGAGGCCGGTGCCGATGACGGAGGTGTTGAGCACCACGACCCGCTCGGCGGTCAGGTGCACCTCGTCCCGCACCGGCGCCTCGCCGAGCACGGCCGCCACCAGCGCCTCGGGCAGGCCCAGCCCCGCCACCGGCCGTCCATCCAACTCGCCGTCCAGACCGAGCAGTTCGCGAGCGGCATCGTTGCAGAGCACCACCCGGTGCGAGCGATCGAGCAGGATCAGCCCCTCCCGCACCGAGTGCAGGGTGGCCTGGTGGTACTCGTACAGGTGGCCGAGCTCGTCCGGTCCCATACCGTGGGTGTGCCGCCGCAGCCGGGAGTTGGCGAGGTAGGTGCCCGCTCCACCGAGCGCGAGCGCGGCCACCGCGACCCCGACCAGGGCCAGCAGCGGGCCGCCCAGCTGGGCGGAGATCGACTCCAGCGTCAGGCCGACGCTGACCAGCGCGACCACCCGGTGCCGGTCGTCCCACACCGGGGTGACCACCCGCACGGACGGGCCGAGCGTGCCGGTGTAGGTCTCGCTGCGGGTCTGGCCGGCGAGTGCCCAGTCGATGTGCCCGAGGTAGCGCTTGCCGATCTGCTCGGGCAGCGGGTGGGTCCAGCGCACCCCGTCGGTGTCCATGACGGTGATGAAGGAGACCCTGGCGTCCTGGCGCACCTGCTCGACGTACGGCTGGAGCACCACGGTCGGCTCGGACCCGGCGACGGCGGACCGGACGGCCGGCGAGTCGGCGACGGCATGGGCGACCGAGGTGACCTCGCGGCGGGCCGCGTCCTCGGTGCGCTCGGCGGTGAACAGGTACGCGAGCACCGCGCCGCCCGCGACCACAGCGGCCACGATGACCACCTGGACGACGAACAGCTGCCCGGCGAGGCTGCGGACCAGCCGGCGCGGCAGGGGAAGCCACCGGCGGCGCGGGCGGGCGGGGGCGGTGCGCACGGACATGTCTGCCAGTGTGCACCACGCCCCTCCGGGGCCCCAGGGGCCGGATCGTGCAGGTCGGCCGCGACGTCCGTGACCGCGTGACCCGAAACCCCGCAACCCCGCGACCCCGCGACCGTGAACTCTATGAACGCAAACGTGACCTCCGTCACGCCTGAGCACATAGTCGGAGCGGCCCACCACCCGGGGCCGCCAGGACTGCAGGGCGAAGGAGCCGCAGATGTCGATCGCTGGAGCCGCAACGGCGGGGGGACCCAGACGCAAGGACCGGACCCACTACCTCTACCTCGCGGTGATCGCCGCAGTGATCGCGGGTGTGGTGGTCGGGCTGGTCGCCCCCGGCTTCGCCGTGGAGCTGAAGCCGGTCGGCACCGGTTTCGTCAACCTGATCAAGATGATGATCAGCCCGGTGATCTTCTGCACCATCGTGCTGGGCATCGGCTCGGTCACCAAGGCCGCGAAGGTCGGCAAGGTCGGCGGCCTGGCCATCGGCTACTTCCTCGCCATGTCGACCGTCGCGCTCGCCATCGGCATGGTCGTCGGCAACCTGCTGGAGCCCGGCGACGGCCTGCACCTGACCGCCGCGCTCGCCAAGTCCGGCCACGCCCAGGCGGCCGCCGGCGGCGCCCAGTCGACCACCGACTTCCTGCTCGGGATGATCCCCGACACCCTGTTCTCGGCCCTCACCCAGGGCAAGGTCCTGCAGACCCTGCTGGTCGCCCTGCTGGCCGGCTTCGCACTGCAGGCGATGGGCCCGGTCGGCGCCCCGGTGCTGCGCGGGATCGAGCACCTGCAGCGCCTGGTCTTCCGGATCATGTCGATGATCATGTGGGTCGCGCCGATCGGCGCCTTCGGCGCCATGGCCGCGGTGGTGGGGGCCACCGGCACCGCCGCGCTGAAGAGCCTCGCCGTGATCATGATCGGCTTCTACGTGACCTGCGTGCTGTTCGTCGTCGTGGTGCTCGGCGCGCTGCTGCGCCTGATCGCCGGGGTCAACGTGTTCGCCCTGCTCAAGTACCTCGGCCGCGAGTTCCTGCTGATCCTGTCGACCTCCTCCTCGGAGAGCGCGCTGCCCCGGCTGATCGCCAAGATGGAGCACCTGGGCGTCAGCCGCCCCGTCGTCGGCATCACCGTGCCGACCGGCTACAGCTTCAACCTGGACGGCACCGCGATCTACCTCACCATGGCCTCGATCTTCATCTCCGAGGCCATGGACAAGCCGATGTCGATCGGCGAGCAGCTCTCGCTGCTGGTGTTCATGGTCATCGCCAGCAAGGGCGCGGCCGGGGTCACCGGCGCCGGGCTGGCCACCCTCGCGGGCGGGCTGCAGTCGCACAAGCCGGCGCTGGTGGACGGGGTCGGCCTGATCGTCGGCATCGACCGCTTCATGTCCGAGGCCCGGGCGCTCACCAACTTCGCGGGCAACGCCGTCGCGACCGTGCTGATCGGGCACTGGACCGGCGAACTGGACGCCGAGCGCGCCCGCCGGGTGCTGGGCGGCGAGCTGCCGTTCGACGAGCTCACCCTGGTCGACGCCCATGACTCCCCCGGCGCCCCGGTCGCCGCCGAGCCCAAGCCCGAGGCCGAGCCCGAGCCCGAGGCCCTGCCCGCCCGGGGCGCGGCAGCCGCCGCATCCGCCGCCGTCTGAGCGGCCGTTCCTCGACTCCCCCGGTCCGGCGCCCCCACCAACCCCGGAAACGGCGCCGGACCGGGGGTTCTCCGTGCCCGCCGCCGCGGTCAGAACTCCTGCGAGCCGCTGACCGCCCAGGCCACCCCGCTCGCCGGGTCCTCCAGCGCGAGGTGCAGATGGCGCAGCCCGGCGGCCGGCTCCTGCCAGGTGAAGCAGCGCATCCGGGCCACCAGGGCGTTCACCTCGGTCCGGTCCGGCCCTTCCGCACCGGCCATCGCGCCCAGCGCCCGCCAGAGGCCCAGCCGCCCGTGCGCGCCGCCGTGGGTGCGACCCACGGCGGCCGCCTGCACCAGCGCCGGGCAGGCGAGCGCGAACGGCAGGTACCCGCCGATCACCCGACGGCGCCGGGTCAGCACGGCGGCCGCCAGCTGGGCCTGGCCACGGACGCAGACCACCTCCACCCAGGGCGCGAGCGCGGACAGTTCGGCCAGCGCCCGGGTGACCCGCTGACCGCCCAGCCGCCCGCCCGGTTCCGGCAGCTCGACCTCGCCCAGGCCCTCCCGGCTGGCCGGCAGGGTGAGCACCGCGCTACGCGCTCCCCCGCCGGGCAGGTACTCGCGCACCCGCGAGGCCTCGTCCCAGCCCGCCGCCTCCCACGGCTCCAACCGCAGCGGCACGCCGTCCGGGTCGGGCTCGGCCCCGTACGAGAGGTCCTCGCCGAGCAGCACCCGGGTGTGCGCGACCAGTCGACGCACCGGGGCCGGGCCGAGCAGCGGGGCCAGCCGCAGCCAGGAGTGCCGGGTCGCCAGGACCTCCCAGAGCGGGCCAGCGTCGTGGTCGGCCACTCCGGCGACCGTCCCCTCGCCGCCATCCGCGTCGAACAGCCGGACGGCCAGTTCGGGCGGCGCCGAGTAGGCGATCAGGTGGCCGAGCGGCGCGGTCAGGTCCACGGCGGCCTGCTCCCCGGCCTGCACGACGGCGGCCGCCCGGCCCTGCCGGTAGGCGGCGAGCAACTCGGGCCAGCGGCCGTCCTCGGCCAGGGCGCGCAGGCGGTGGTCCTTGTCCGTGATCACGATTTGAGCGTACGGGCCGGGGGCGCCCATCAGCCGACTTACCGTCAGTTCGGTGCGTCGGTGGCCCGGTCGGGACCTTGCCCGGAGTCCTCGGACGCCGTCCGGAGGCATCCTGGACGCCGCCCCGGGCACCGCGCTCAGGCCCCGCGCCGACGCTCGCGCTCCAGGACCGCGCGCAGTCGGCCGTGGGCGCGGCGCCGGGTGACGGCCAGGGTGCTGCGGTGCAGGCCGAGCAGTTCGGCGGCCTCGTCGACGGAGTAGCCGTCGAGGTCCACCAGCACTACGGCCCTGGCCTGCTTGGCGGTCAGGAAGCCGAGCAGCCGGACCACCTCCCAGCGGGCCTGCAGCTCGGCCATCCCGCCGGACGGCGGGTCGAGCGCGGACCGGCCGCGCTCCACCGCCTCAGCCAGCCCGGACACCTCGGGCAGCGCCACCCGGCGGCGCTCCCGGCGCCACTGGTCGCGCAGGATGTTCGTCATCGTGGTGAACACGTAGGCGTACGGCTGAGGATGGCTGAGGAACCGCTCCGGGCGGCGGGCGATCCGCAGGTAGGCGTCGTGGACGACGTCACCGGCGGCGAGCGGGTTTCCGGCGAGCATCGCGGCCGCCTGGTGGAGTCTGGGCAGCAGGTCGGTGAACACCCGGTTGAAATCGGCGGATTGGCGTTCCGCAGGACCCGAACCGAAGCCCTTCCCATGCCCGCCCGCATGTCGTCCGCTGCAATCCGCCATGCCGCTCTCCCCGGAAATCGGCACCCTGAACGCCCAGTTGGGGCTGGTCTCAGGCCAGCCAACCGGGCAAGTTGTGACACGGATCACATCATAGGCCGTCGTCTCACGATGCGCAGTCATTCGTGTGCAATTAGTCATCGACCGGGCGGGAGGCGGGAATTCACCTCACCCGCCGTTCCGCCCGCCGGGGCACTCCGCCCGATGGCAACCGTTGAGCGAGGAGAAGTGCCATGCGAGGCTGCATCGCCAGGAAGATCGCCACGTTCGGGATGGCCACCGCGGCCGCCCTGGGCGTGCTCGGTTCCGCCGCCCTGCCGGCCGCCGCGGCTCCGGCCGCCGACCAGACCATCACCCCCGAGGCCGTGGCGGCCTCGCCGCACGTCGCCGCCGCCCCCTACCACTGCGTGATCACCGCCAACTACGGCTGGCGCTGGGAGGGGTACTGCAACGTCTACTCCGGCCAGCTGCGCACCATCACCTACTGCGCCAACGGCAGCTACACGGTCGGCCTGTGGATCGGGGCCCGGCCGCAGGCCTGGGCTGTGTGGGGCAACTGCCCGGGGTCCACCTGGACGAAGATCGTGTTCCAGTGGCACAGCTGAGCGGGTAGGCGATGACAGCTGACGGATGACAGATTTCGAAATCTGTCATCCGTCAGCTGAATTCTGTTCGCTGAACTCTGTTCGCTGGACCCTGTTCGTCGGCATCCGTTCGCTGGAATCCGCCAGCCATCACCCCACCCGACCGGGCACCCCGCCGAGCCGGTCACCGGATCGGCGAGACCTCCTCGAGCAGCCGCGCGGTGTGCACCCGCCCCGCGTGCTCGACCAGGTTGATCAGCACCTCCTTCCCCGAGGCCCGCTGACGCGCGTCGCACAGCACCACCGGCGTCCCGGCGTCCAGGTCCAGCGCGCGGGCGACCTCCTCCGGACCGAACTCGCGCGTCCCGGCGAAACGGTTCACCGCGACGACGAACGGAATGCCCCGGTGCTCGAAGAAGTCCACGGCCGGGAAGCAGTCGGTCAGCCGCCGGGTGTCGGCCAGCACCACGGCACCGAGCGCGCCCTGCGCCAGTTCGTCCCAGAGGAACCAGAACCGGTCCTGCCCCGGAGTGCCGAACAGGTAGACCGCCAGGCCCTCGCGAATGGTGATCCGGCCGAAGTCCATCGCCACCGTGGTGGTGGTCTTGCGCTCGACGCCGTCGAGGTCGTCCACCCCGCGCCCGGCTTCGGTCAGCCGCTCTTCGGTGCGCAGCGGCCGGATCTCGCTGACGGCGCCGACCAGCGTCGTCTTGCCGACCCCGAAGCCGCCCGCCACCAGGATCTTGAGCGCGAGCACGGAGTCGGCCGGGTCCACCGGGTCGGCCGGTCGGCGGTCGGACAGCCGACGGTCGGACGGGTGGTCAGAGTGCACGGAGTCCATGGATGACCTCCTGGAGGATGCGCTCGTCGGGGAGCAGGGCGGGCGGGACGGGGCGGCTGACCCGGATGAGCCCGGCGGCCAGCAGGTCGCCGAGCAGCACCCGCACGACGCCCACCGGCAGGTCGAGGTCGGCGGCCAGCTCGGCCACGGACAGCGGCGCGCCCCGGCACAGGCCGAGGATGCGCGCCTGCTCCGGGCCGACCGGCGGCTCGGGCGTGTCCGGGGCGAGCGCCGGGTCGGGCAGGTCGGACACGACCACGGCGATCAGGTCGAACTGCTGCCCGCCCGCGCCGGTCCGACCCCTGGTCATCGTGTACGGGCGGACCAGCGGCCCGGCCTCGTCGTCGTACCAGCGGGCCCGGTGGGCGGCGGCGAGCGGATTGCGGGGGTGTTCGCCGGGATCGGCCCGCGGATGCTCCGGATGTCGCTGGTGGTACGGATGGAACGCGGGCACCGAATCGTACGGACGGTCCGGTTCATACGGACGATCCGACCTGGACGGCTGGTCGGACCCGTACGGACGGTCCGGTCGATAGGGGCGGTCCGCCGGGTACGGCCGGTCCGGGCGGGGCACCGGGCTCACCCGCCGTACACCACGCGGGGCGCGGCGCTCAGATGCTCCCCGACCCGGCGGACCAGTCTGGCCATCTCGTAGGCGATCAGCCCGAGGTCGGCCCGGGCGCTCGCGAACACGGCCAGGCAGGCGCCCTCCCCGGCCGCCGCGACGAGCAGGTAGCCGCCCTCCAACTCGACCATGGTCTGACGGACTTCGCCCGCACCGAAGTGCCGGCCGGCGCCCTTGGCCAGACTGTGGAAGCCGGAGGCGACGGCTGCGAGGTGCTCGCCGTCCTCTCTGTCCAGTCCGGTCGAGGTGCCCATGGCCAGGCCGTCGGCGGAGAGCATCACTGCGAAGCGGACCTCTGGGGCGCGCTGGACCAACTCGTCCAGGAGCCAGTTCAGTTCCCCCGCGCGGTGGGTGGTGCCGATCACGGACGGTCTCCTTCGGGTCGGGGCGAGGACGGGTGGCGACGCAGCGGCCGGGGCCGGGCGGGGTCGGCCGGCGGATCCTCGGGCCGCCGGTCAGGGTTCATTCCGCGCGCCCAGCCGCTCTGGAAGGCGGACATCGCCGCGCGCGCCGCCTCCGGGCTGCGACTCGCGGGCGCCGGACCGGTGACCCCGGAAGCCCCGGAAGCCCCGGAAGCCCCGGTGGCGGCGGTACGGCGGATGCGCGGGGCCGGTCCGGCCGGGGCCTCGCGCAGTTGGGGCACCAGGCTCGCCTGTCGCACCCGGCGCGGCAACTCATCGGACCCGCCGCCCGGTTGGGACTCTCCGGCCGCCGGCGCGGCCGCCGTGCGGTACGGCTGTGGCGGACCGGACTGCGGACGGGAGGCGGCACCCGGGCCCCCGTCCGCAGCCGGCCCGGCCGTCCGGGCACCGGAGGCCCGGAAGGGGGTGCGGCGCATCGGCCCGGGGTCGCCGCCCCGGACGCCGAATGCCAGCAGCGCCCCACCCTCCGGCAGCAGCCCACCCGCCGCCGGAAGCCTGATCTCCGTCACCCCGCCACCCGGGAAGGCCAGGCCGCCGGCCGGGAGGGGTGCCGGCTCCGGCCACGTCTCGGCGGTCGGCGACTCCGGGAAGGCCGGGCTCTCCTGCACGGCCGGACCCTCCGGGGCGGCCGGGCCGGTCGGAGCGGTCACGACGTCCAACTCCCCTACCGGATCGAAGGATTGCGCCCTGTCGTGCCGCTCGTCGGCCAGCACCCCGGTGGGCAGCAGGACCACCGCGGTGGTGCCGCCGTACGCGGAGGTCACCAGCGAGACCTTGACGTCGTGCCGCCGGGCGAGCCGGCTGACCACGAACAGGCCGAGCCGGTCGCTGTCGAACAGGTCGGTCTGCTCGGCGGCGGCGATCCGGCGGTTGGCATCGGCCAGCGGGGCCGGTCCCATGCCGAGGCCGCGGTCCTCGATCTCCAACGCGTAGCCGTTGCCGACCTGTTCGCCCCGGATGTGCACCCGGGTGTGCGGCGGGGAGAACCCGGTGGCGTTCTCGACCAGTTCGGCCACCAGGTGGGTGAGGTCGGCGACGGCGTGGCCGACCACGGCGGCCCGCGGCAGCGGGTGCACCTCGACCCTGGCGTACTCCTCGACCTCCGACACGGCCGCGCGCACCACGTCCACCAGGGGGACGGGCCGGCGCCAGGCCCTGCCGGGGACGGCCCCGGAGAGGATGATCAGGCCCTCCGCGTGGCGGCGCATCCGGGTGGTGAGGTGGTCGAGCCGGAAGAGGTCGGCCAGCTCGGACGGGTCCTGGGTGCGCCGCTCCATGGCGTCCAGCAGGGTGAGTTGGCGGTGCACCAGGACCTGGCTGCGGCGCGCGAGGTTGACGAACACCCCGGAGACCCCGGACAGCACCTCGGCCCGTTCCACCGCCGCGGTGACGGCCGCCCGTTGGACGGTGCCGAGCGCCCGGTGCACCTGGCCGATCTCGTCGTCGCGACCCACCGGGCGGGGCGCCTCAGCTTCGATGTCCACCTCCTCCCCCGCACGCAACCTCCGGATCGTGGCGGGCAGTTTGCGGCCGGCCAGGTCAAGTGCCGAGTTCCGCAGGCCGATCAGCTCGGTGACCAGACCCCGGCCGATCTGCACCGAGATCACCAGCGAGGCGACCACCCCGAGCAGACCGAGCAGCACGGCGATCCCGGCCGGTGTGAACAGGCCGAGGGCGTACGGGTTCTGGCGCTCGGCGGCGAGCCGTCCGGCCCGGTCCTCGACGGCGCGCAGGCCACCTGTCACGTTCCCGGCCACCATCGCCCACCGGTCGTCGGGCACGGCGGCGACGGCGGCCCGGCCGTCGGCGGCGGTACGGACCCTGTCCTCGTAGCCGACCAGCTCCCGGTGATCCTGGCCGTCGGTGACGGCGAGCAGCGCGTCCCGGTCGGCGGGGCGCAGGTCGGCGGCCGTGCCCTGCTCGAACTCGCGCCGGGCGAAGACCGCGCCGGAGAACTCGCGCAGCTGGTCGTCCCCGAGCGCGCCGGAGAGCTGGGCGGTGCGCAGCAACGCGTCCTCGCGGGCGAGGAGTTCGCGAGAACGGGCGAGGTCCAGCAGCACCCGGGTGTCGGCGGCCGACCTGCCGTCCTGCTGCGGGGCGACGGCGCCCGACACGGCGAGCGCCCGGTCCACGGCCGCGCCGTACGCGGCGTACGCCTCGGGCCAGCCGACAGTCCGGGCCAGTACCCGGGCGCGCAGCTCGGGCAGGGCGGCGAGGGAGGTGCCGAGGGCGTCCAGGCGGGCGGCGGCGTCGGCGCCCAGGCCCTGGGCGTCCGCACGGTTGTAGCCCTGGCCCGGGTGGCGGGGGTCGGGGAACAGCGGGGCGAGCGCCCGGTCGGTGGTGTCGGCGGCCTCGCGCAGGGCGCTCTCCCGAGCGGCGGACGGAGCGGAGGGCGCGGACGGGGCGGAAGGGGTGGCGCCCGGGGTGGCCAACAGCTGGCCGGCGGCGGCGCGTTCGGCCTGCAGGCCGGCGACCGTCCCGGCGACGGGCGCGAGCAGGGTGCGCTCGGCGTCGCGCAGGCGCAGCAGGTCCCAGACGCCCTGGGCGGTGGTGACGGTCGCGAAGCCCCAGAGGGCGATGACGGAGACGACCGGGACCATCAGCAGGGCGATGATTCGGGCGCGGACGGTCCGGGGACGCAGCCCGCGCAGCCAGGGCCCGGGGCGCGGTGGACGGGCGGGCGGCCCGGCGTGGGCACCCCGGCGGGCCCCGGGGGCGGTACCGCGGTCTTCTCGCATGGGTGAGGGGCCTTTCGGGCGGGGACTGGCGTCGGACGGGAACGGACTTCGGCGGGAACGGACTTCGGCGGGCACCGGCGCCGGACGGGGATCGGCCGCGGCCGCTCAGGCGGCGCGGTCGTGGCGCTCGGAGCCGTGGCGGTACGGGTCGGGGAGTTCCGCGTCCGGGAGCTCGACGTCGGGGTGGGCGGGCAGCGCCGGGAACTCTTCGACGGTCAGCTCGCCCGCCGCCAGGTAGCCGGCCCGTTCCTGGGCGGTCGGGGAGAGCGCGACGAACGCCGAGGCGAGGAAGAGGAAGGAGCCGAGGCCGACGGCGAGCGGGAAGACGAACTCCATCGGACTGGCCCCGCCGAGGCCGGTGCGGGCGGGGTCCAGCTGAACGTGCACGGCCGCCATGCCGGTGTAGTGCATGCAGCTGACGGCCAGCCCCATGGCCAGAGAGGCGGCGACTGCCGCGTACACGTTGCGGATGGTGACGGCGGCCCAGAGCGCGACGGTGGCGGCGCCGACCGCGACCAGCACGGACAGCGCGACCGTCCCGGCGTCGTAGCGCAGCCCTCCGTGCATCCGGACGGCCGCCATCCCGAGGTAGTGCATCGCGGCGACGCCGACCCCGGTGGTGAAGCCGCCGCCGAGCAGGGCGAGGCCACGGTGTCTGCCGTAGGCGACGACGGTCAGGCCGAGGCCGGTGACCAGTACCGCGACGACCAGGCTGAGCACGGTCAGCGGCACGTTGTAGCGCAGCTCGGTGCCGTCCACGGTGAACCCGAACATGGCGACGAAGTGCATGGTCCAGATGCCGGAGCCGATCGCCGCGGCGGCGGTGACCAGCCAGTTCCGGCGGGCGGCGCCGCTCGCGGCGAGGCCGCGCAGGGTGCAGCGCAGCCCGAGGGCAGCGCCGGCGCAGGCCACCAGGTACGAGACGACGGGGGTCAGCCAGCCGAAGCTGAAGTGGTTCAGGGTGCCCATGGGACCTCCGGTCGACCGGTCGGGCCCGGAGCGGTACGCGGTGCGCCCGGGCTCCCCCGGCCGGGCGGACTGCACGCAAGGCATATGCCAATCACATGTACGTTTTCGACCTGGGGTGCGTGGGACGCTATCGAGGGGCCGGAATCGGTCACCCGAAGATCTGAAAAGCTGCCCGCATGGCAGGGGCGATGTGTTCGAATGGCCCGGTCGCATGCCCGAAACCCGGCATGGAACCGTGCGAACGACCGACAGCGGGCAACAGACAGCGGACAGATAACAGATTTCGAAATCTGTTATCTGTCCGCTGAAAGTTCAATGCTGAACGCTGAACGCCGAAACCGACAGCTGTCAGCCGTCAGCTGTCAGCCACTCGTCACCCCACCGCCGCCACCCGCACCCGCATCGCACTCGCCGCTCGCAGCGTGATGCCCTGCACGAGCGCCACCCGCTGGTCCACCACCTCCACCTCGAAGTCCCGCAGCAGCACCCCGAGGGTCAGCACCGCCTCCAGCATCGAGAAGTGCTGCCCGATGCACGCCCGCGGTCCCCCGCCGAACGGGAACCAGGCGTACCGGTGCCGGGCCTTCTCCTCCTCCGGCAGGAACCGGTCCGGGTCGAAGCGCTCCGGCTCCACCCAGTGGTCCGGGTGCCGCTGGGTGACCAGCGGCGCGACCACGACCTGGGCCCCCGCCGGGATGACGTACCCGTCGATGACCGTCTCCTCGACCGCCCGCCGTCCGACCAGCGCCGCCGCCGGGAAGAGCCGCATCGCCTCCTTCAGCACCCGGCTGATGTACGGCAGCCGCTCCAGGTCCGCCGCCGTCGGCGCCCGCCCGGCGAGGACGGTCCGCGCCTCCTCCTGCGCGAGCTTGCGCTGCTCCGGGTGCTTGGCCAGCAGGTGCAGCGCGAAGGCCAGCGAGGTGGCCGTGGTCTCGTGCCCGGCGATCAGGAACACCAGGACCTGGTCCCGCAGTTCGGCCGGATCCAGCCGTTCCCCGTCCTCGCCACGGGCCCTTCCGAGCAGCGTCAGCAGGTCGTCCGCGTCCTCGTCGCCACCCCCGCGCGCGGCCCGCTCGGCGATGATCCGGTCACAGATCTCGTACAGCGCCCGCTGCGCCTCGGCGCCGCGCCGGTTGCCGGGCGTCGGCCAGTTGCGCGGGAGCCGGACCGGCGCGAAGCCTCGTTCCTTGATGTACTCGCCGAGCGCCGGGAAGCTGCGGTTCACCACGTCCACCGCCTCCTCCACGTCGGCGCCGAAGAGGATCCGCGCCACCGCGCGCAGCGCGAACCGCGACATCTCCTCCGCCGCGTCCACCACCCCGCCCGGCACGGCCCGCCACCGCTCGGCGAGCGCCTGTGCCTCCTGGGCGAGCGCGTCGGCGTAGCCGTCCACCCGACGCCGGGTGAACAGCGGCTGGATCAGCCGACGCTGGCGCTGGTAGTCGCCGTCCTGGCTGGTGAGCAGCCCGTTGCCGACGCTGGTCCGCAGCTCGTCGTAGAAGTTGTTCTCCTTGCGGAAGTTGGCCGCCTCGGTGCCCAGTACCTGGTGGACGCCTTCGGGCGAGAACACGCCGTAGAACTCGACGCGCAGGCCGGGCGGCCCGGCCTGGAAGCGCACCACGTCCCCGTAGTCGCGACGGGCCGCGAGGTAGGTGCGCAGTGGACGGCGGGTGAGGTCGAAGAGCGACCCGACCAGGAGGTTTCCGGCCGGTCCGGGTACGGCGGCTGCGGTGGTCATCGACACTCCTTCTGCGCTGGCGATCCTTCAACCTTACTGACGGGTATTCAGCCGTGGAAGCGTCGGGCGCAAACGCGCGGGCGGGCGCGCATCGTGCGCACCCGCCCCAACCGTGCACCGCCCGACCGCGAGCGCCGAGCACCCGGCTCACTCGTACTCGGTGCCGCCCTTGCGCGTCAGATAGGCGTCGCTGACCACCTTGGCGATCGCCCGCCCGCCCAGCACCGGGCTCCAGCGCTCGGCGACCGGCCGGACCACCACGCCCTCCCGCAGGTGGAGTTCGCGCCCGGAGTGGGCCTCCCTGCCCTGCGCGTGCGCCAGCACCGTCCCGGCGTCGAACGGCCCGCGCCACAACTCGGGCACCAACGGCAGTTCACTGTCCAGCAGTTCGGCGGCGGGCAGCCAGGTCAGCTGTCCGTCGATTACGGCCGACACGTCGAAGACGGCGTAGCCGGGCCGTTCGGTGCGCGCGGAGGCCCCGTACGTCAGGTCCTGGACGCCCTCGCCGAACACCTCGCCGAAGATGCCGACCCGCTCGGCGCCCAGCCGCTCGGCCAGTCGGGCCGCCACCTCCGCGATGCCGTACCCGCGCACCGCCCGCCAGTACAGGTTGCGCCCGTCCTCGGCCAGCGCCAGCCCCTGCGCGCCGATCCCCTTGGAGGAGACCTGCACCCCGCCGGTGGCGGCGGTGTAGGTGACCAGGCAACAACTGCCGTGCAGCTTCTCGGTCAGCACCACCGGCTCGCCCGGCTCGAAGACACCCGGGTAGCGCTTGAGGTTCTCGACGTCCACCCAGGGCAGCAGGTCCGGCGCGCTGACCACCTCACCGCTCATCGAAGTCGGCACCGGCGGCCGCCACTTGACGATCCCGAGCAGCTCGGCGAAGTCCTCGCCCCGGTCCGCGGCCCCGGCCAGGTCGGTGTCGGCGAGCGCCGCGGGCCGGCAGACGATGCCCTGGGAGAGCTCCCCGCGCAGCCGTACCGCCTTCACCCGGTTCGAGCGCGCACCGGCCAGCTTGCCGGTCAGGCCGATCTCCTCGATCAACTCGTCAGGGAGAACTGCCTGTTCGGGGATATAGAGGGCGACGTCGCCGGTCCGGTAGGCACCCTTCGCGACCACCGCACGGTAGAGGCCGACCTGCGCCAACTCCAGAGCATCGGCGTTCGGGTGCTCGAGAATGACCAGCCTCTCGGCGGTGACTCGAAGTGTGGACATGGGTGGACTCCTCCCCTGGGCTCGGCCGTTGGGCCCGGCGCGACCGCTCCTCGGTCGTACGGCCGGGCTGCGAACACTCTGGCCGTTCGACCGGCCCCGGTGCGACGTATTTTCCACGCCGGGGCCACCTGCCGCCTCCGCCGGTCTGTCCGCCCCGCCGGACCGCCCGCGCACACGAACCGTCCGTGCACGTTTGAGCCTTCCCACAGCAGGCCCGAGCCCCTCCCCCCGCCCTGCCTGTGCGAAGCGACAGAGGATTTATCGCTCGCATCTGCGGCACTATGATCGCCATCATGGCCGCAGCTGCGGTCACGCCTCCGCGCCCCTTCCGGCGCGAACCCTGGAGGGGAAGCACCGATGAGCACCCACACCACCGCCACCCGCAGACTCGCCGTGGCCGCCGCGGCGGCCCTCGCCCTCAGCCTCGGGGCCACCGCCTGCGGCAGCGGCGGCGGCTCCACCTCCTCGGCCGCGAGCAGCAGCGCGAGCACCCCGGGCGGCGCGACCGGCAACAGCAGTGCCCCGAAGGCCCACGGCGACATCACGGTGTTCGCCGCCGCTTCGCTCAAGGAGACCTTCACCGACCTCGGCAAGAAGTTCGAGGCCGCCAACCCGGGCACCAAGGTCACGTTCAACTTCGGCGGCAGCTCCGCCCTCGCTTCCAGCATCAACTCGGGTGCTCCGGCGGACGTGTTCGCCGCCGCCAGCCCGGCCACCATGAAGACCGTCACCGACGCGGGCGGCGCCAGCGGCGAGCCGAAGACCTTCGTGAAGAACACCCTCACCATCGCCGTACCCAAGGGCAACCCCAAGCACATCGCGGGCCTGAAGGACCTCACCGCCCCTGGCGTGAAGGTCGCACTGTGCGCAAAGGAGGTGCCCTGCGGCGCCGCCGCCCAGACCGCGCTGAAGGCCGCGGGCCTCAACCTCACCCCGGTCACCCTGGAGCAGGACGTCAAGGGCGCGCTCACCAAGGTCGAGCTCGGCGAGGTCGACGCCTCGCTGGTGTACAAGACCGATGTGCAGTCCGATGCTGCGAAGATCGACGGCGTGGACTTCCCCGAGGCCGACAAGGCCGTGAACGACTACCCGATCGCCGCGCTCGCCAAGGCGCCGAACAAGGACGGCGCCGCCGCCTTCGTCGCCTACATCCAGTCGCCCGAGGCCAAGCAGGTGCTGACCGCGGCGGGCTTCCAGGCGCCGTGAAGAAGCGCACCACCAGCCGCGACGGCAACCGTGCCGACGGCCGCGACGGCTCCCGGGACCAGGGCGCCCCGGCGACGGCAGGACCCGCGAGGGCCCTGCCGCGCCGCCGACCGGGCACGCAGCGCGTCCCGGTCACGCTGCTGCTCCCGGCGCTGCTCGGGCTGGCGTTCCTGATCCTCCCGCTGGTGGGCCTGCTGGTCCGGGCACCGTGGAGCGGCCTTTCCGAGCAGCTCACCAGCACCGCCGTCTGGGACGCCCTGCGACTGTCGCTGATCTGCGCGACGGCCGCCACCGCGGTCTCGCTGGTCCTCGGCGTCCCGCTGGCCTGGCTGCTCGCCCGCACCGAGCTGCCCGGTCGGCGGGTGATCCGGGCGCTGGTCACCCTGCCGCTGGTGCTGCCGCCGGTGGTCGGCGGTGTGGCGCTGCTGCTGGTGCTGGGGCGGCGCGGGATCGTCGGTTCCTGGCTGGACTCCGCCTTCGGCATCACGCTGCCCTTCACCACCACCGGGGTCGTGATCGCCGAGGCCTTCGTGGCGATGCCCTTCCTGGTGATCAGCGTCGAGGGCGCACTGCGGGCGGCCGACCCCCGCTACGAGGAGGCCGCCGCGACCCTGGGCGCCTCCCGGCTGACCGCGTTCCGCCGGGTCACCCTGCCGATGATCGCCCCGGGGATCGCCGCCGGCGCCGTCCTGGCCTGGGCCCGGGCGCTCGGCGAGTTCGGCGCGACGATCACCTTCGCGGGCAACTTCCCGGGCCGCACCCAGACCATGCCGCTGGCCGTCTACCTGGCCATGGAGTCCGATCCGGAGGCCGCGATCGCGCTGTCGCTGGTCCTGCTGGCGGTCTCCGTCGCCGTCCTGGTCGGCCTGCGCGACCGCTGGATGTCGACCCCTTGACCCGACCCGCCCCCTGAACCGGCCACCGTACCGACATACCGAGCCGAGATGCAGAGCCGAAATGCAGAGCCGATGAGCACCCCGAGCCCCGCCCTGGACACCCGCCTCCGGGTGGACCGCGCCGCGTTCACCCTCGACCTCGCGCTCACCGCCGCACCCGGCGAGGTGGTCGCGCTGCTCGGCCCGAACGGCGCCGGCAAGTCCACCGCCCTGCGCGCCCTGGCCGGGCTGCTCCCGCTCACCGGCGGCCACCTGCGTTTGGACGGCCGCGTCCTGGAGGACCCGGAGCAGCGCCTGCACACCCCCGCCGAGGCGCGACCGGTCGGCGTGGTGTTCCAGGACTACCTGCTGTTCCCGCACCTCAACGCCCTCGACAACGTCGCCTTCGGCCCGCGCTGCCAGGGCCGCCCGAAGCGCGAGGCCCGGGCCGAAGCCGAGGCCTGGCTGGACCGGATGGGCCTGGCCGAGCACGCCGCGGTACGCCCGGGCCGGCTCTCCGGCGGCCAGGCGCAGCGGGTGGCACTCGCCCGGGCGCTGGCCGTTCGACCCCGACTGCTCCTGCTGGACGAGCCTCTGGCCGCCCTGGACGCCCGCACCCGGCTTGACGTACGGGCCCAACTGCGGCGCCATCTGGCCGAGTTCGAGGCGGTGGCGGTGCTGGTGACGCACGACCCGCTGGACGCCATGGTGCTGGCCGACCGGCTGGTGGTGATCGAGGACGGCCGGGAGGTGCAGTCCGGCAGCCCGGCGGAGGTCGCCCGGCGGCCGCGCACCGACTACATCGCCCGCCTGGTCGGACTGAACCTGTACCAGGGCAGGGCCGAGGGCCCCCAGGTCACCCTCCCGGACGGCACGGTCGTGGCCACCGCCGAGGAGCTGACCGGCCCGGCCTTCGTGGCCTTCCCGCCCTCCGCGGTGACCCTGTACCGGGAGCGGCCGCAGTCCAGTGCCCGCAACCTGTGGAAGGCCGAGATCACCGGCCTGGACCTGCACGGCGACCAGGTGCGCGCCGAACTGTCCGGGGAGCTGCCGATGGCCGCCGACCTCACCCCGGCCGCGGTCGCGGAGCTGGGGCTGGCGCCGGGGGCGGCGGTCTGGGCCTCAGTGAAGGCCACCCAGACCCACGCCTACCCGGCCTGACCGCGCAGCAGGCCGGCCGGGCCCGCCGGGGTCATTCCGACGGCTCGACGAACCCCGACTCGTACGCCGCGATCACCGCTTGGGTGCGGTCCCGCGCGCCGAGCTTCGCCAGCACGCTGCTGACGTGTGTCTTCACCGTCTGTACCCCGAGGAACAGTTGCTCGGCGATCTCCCCGTTGCTGAGCCCGCGCGCCATCAGCCGCAGTACCTCCGCCTCGCGCTCGGTCAGCGCCGCCCGGGCCATGGCCGCGCGGGCGGTGGGGTTGCCGTGCCCGGCCGCCAGACGGCGGATCGCGGCCGGGAACAGCAGCGACTCGCCCGCCGCCACCAGCCGTACCGCGTGGGCGATCTCGGCCGGGCGGGAGCGCTTGAGCAGGAAGCCGTCGGCGCCCGCGCGCAGCGCCTGGTAGACGTAGTCGTCGTTCTCGAAGGTGGTCACCACCAGGATCCGCGGCGGCCGCTCCCCCGACCCGTCGGAGCGCAGCAGCTCACGGGTGGCCGCCAGGCCGTCCAGGACGGGCATCCGGACGTCCATCAGCACCACCTGCGGGCGCAGCGCGCGGGCCAGGGCCACCGCCTCCGCGCCGTCGGCCGCCTCGCCGACGACCCTCAGGTCGCCCTGGGCCTCCAGGACGGCCCGCATCCCGACCCGGACCAGCTCCTCGTCGTCTGCGAGCAGGATGTCGGTCGGGCCGGCCGCGCCCGCGGTCCGGCGGTCACCTGCAAGATCATTCGTCACGAGCCCAAGCGTATGGGCAGCCGGACGTCGAGCACCCACTCCGTGCTTCCGTCAACGGAGAGCCCCGCGGAGGACCCGGCGGACGGCCCGGCACTTGCCTCGCCGCCGAGCAGGGAGGCACGCTCGCGGATGCCGCGCAGTCCCTTGCCGCCCTTGCGCGACGCGCCCCGGCCCGCCCCCGCCACCAGCCGGTTGGCGCAGCGCAGCTCCAACTGCCCGTCCCGGACGGCGACCTGGACGTCGACCGGCTCGCCTGGCGCGTACTTGAGCGCGTTGGTGACGCCCTCCTGGACGATCCGGTAGGACTCCCGCGAGAGCACCCCGGGCAGCACACCGGCCGGCACCTCGATCCGCGCCTCGACCGGGCTGCCGGCCGCGCGGGCGGTATCGAACAGCGCGGGCAGCTGGTCGACCCCGGGCTGTTCGGTGGCCGCGCCGCCCGCCGCCCCCGCCGGGCTCTCGCGCAGCAGGACGAGGGTGCGTTCGAGGTCCTCCATCGCCTGCCGCCCGGTCTCCTCGATGACTTCGAGCGCCTTGGCGACGAAGGCCGGGTCCCCCACCTCGCGCGCCGCGCCCGCCTGAAGGACCGTCACCGTCAGTGCGTGGCCGATGGAGTCGTGCAGCTCACGGGCCAACCGGTTGCGCTCCAGTAGCCGCTCGGCCCGCAGCTCCGCCTCCGCCAGCCGCTCCGCCGGGGACGGCCCCAGCAGCCGTGCGGCCATGACGAGTTGCAGGCGCCCCGCCCACACCACCAGCCAGCCGTAGCCGATCGCCAGCACCGGGGCGAGCGGGAGGTACCACAGGGCATGCGGCCCGGTCAGCAGGTTGAAGGCCGGGGCGAGGCCGAAGACCGTCGAGAAGCCGATCGCCGAACCGAGCACCACCCGCCCGATCAGCCAGCCCGCCGTGCGCCGCCGGTCGGCCCAGGTACGGGAGGGCTCGACGGCGATGTCCTCCTCACGGTCGGGCACCAGCAGCAGCCGCGCCTGCACGCCCTCGGCGCGGCGAGCGGCCGGGATGAGCGCGACCAGCGCGAGCAGGACGGTGTCCAACCAGAGGGCCCCCGCCAGGATCTCCCCCAGGCTCTTCTGGTACGTCCCCGGGTAGACCAGCAGGACCACGCCGGCGAAGATCCACCCGACCAGCAGGTGCAACAGCCGGGCGTAGGTGGCACCGGCCACCAGCGGCGCGAGGAACCTGGGCAGCACGTACCCGGGTGCTCCGCCCCTGAGTCGTCCGATCCGGAACGCGGTCATTCTTGGCACCTGGCCATCCTGCCAGGTCAACACCCCTCCCGCGGCCCCCCGCGGGGCCGTCGCGAGCTCCCTCCCGGGAGGGAGGCGCGTCCCCACCCCGGCGGGATCCGCCCACCGGCCCCGCTCCGGTCGAATGGAACCACCGTCCGGAGCGCTGGCGGTGACCACCTGTGAGAAGGGTAGGGCGGCCGTGATCGAGATCCAGGGCCTGACCAAGGAGTACGACGGCCGGCGGGTCGTCGACGACCTGTCGTTCGAGGTCCGGCCCGGCGTGGTGACCGGATTCCTCGGCCCGAACGGCGCCGGGAAGAGCACCACCATGCGGCTGGCCCTCGGCCTGGACCGCCCCACCGCCGGGCACGCCCTGGTCGGCGGCCGCCCGTACGCCGAACTCACCGCTCCGCTGCGGCAGGTGGGCGCACTGCTGGACGCCCACGCCCTGCACGGCGGCCGGACGGCGCAGGGCCACCTGCGCTGGATCGCCGCGAGCAACGGCCTGCCGCAGCGGCGGGTCGGCGAGGTGCTGGCCCAGGTCGGACTGACGGAGGCGGCCGGGCGCCGGATCCGGGGCTTCTCACTCGGGATGCGCCAGCGCCTCGGGGTGGCCGCGGCGCTGCTCGGCGACCCGCCGGTGCTGCTGCTGGACGAACCGGTGAACGGCCTGGACCCGGAGGGCATCCGCTGGATCCGCACCCTGCTGCGCGACCTGGCGGCCGAGGGCCGGACGGTGCTGGTCTCCTCCCACCTGATGACCGAAATGGCGCTCACCGCAGACCACTTGGTGGTGATCGGCCGCGGCAGGCTGCTCGCGGACTCCGCCACCTCCGAGTTCATCGACCGCCACGGCCGTACCCGGATCCGGGTCCGCGCCGTCGACGCGGCCAAGCTGGCCGCCCTGCTCGGCGGGGAGGGCCACGGCCTGGACGCCGTCGAAGTCCATGGCGGCGCCTGGGAGGTGGCCGGCGCCGAACCCGAGCGGATCGCCGCGCTCGCCGCCGCCAACGGCGTGGTGCTGTACGAGATCGCGGTCCAACAGGACTCGCTGGAGGAGGCGTTCATGCGGATGACCACCGACAGCGTCGAGTACCGGGCGGAGGCCGCCGTATGAATTCGCCGTCGTACGGCGTCAACGCCTTCCGCGCCGAGCGGATCAAGCTCACCACGCTGCGCTCGCTCTGGCTGGCGCCGCTGCTCTCCGTACTGCTCACCGTCGGGGTCACCACAGCCGTCGGCGCGGCACTCGGCGACAAGGACCACAACATCACCGACGACCCGGGTGTCGGCGTCTTCTACGGGCTCAACTTCGGCCAGGCGGTGCTGGTCGCCTTCGGCGTCCTGCTGATCGGCCAGGAGTTCAACACCCGGATGATCGACGTCTCGCTCGCCGCCGTCCCCCGGCGCGGTCGACTCTACGGCGCCAAGCTGGCGTTGGGCGCTCTGATCGGCCTCGGCGTGGGCGCGCTCGGCACGGCGGGCGCCTACGCCGGGTACGCGGCCACCGTGCCCGCCGACTGGCACGGCCCCGCCTTCGCCCGCGCGGCCACGGCCGGAGTGCTCTACCCGACGCTGCTGGTGGTGCTCTGCCTCGGACTGACCGCGATGCTGGGCAACCTCACCGCCGCCATGGGCCTGTTGACCCCGACCGTGTTCCTGCTCTCGCCGATGCTGGGCGGCCTGCCCGGGGCGCGCCACGTGTTCCAGTTCCTGCCCGACCGGGCCGGGCAGTACGCGCTGCGTTACGCCGACGACCCGCAGACCGCGTACGGGCACTGGACCGGACTGCTGATCATGGCGCTCTGGACGGCCGCAGCCGCGTACGGCGGACTCGCCGCCCTGCGACGCGCCAAATGACCCCGAAGTACTCGCCGACGGAGGAGAGATGAGGATGGGCCCCGGCAACGCCCTGCGCGCCGAACGGATCAAGTTCACCACCCTGCCCTCGCAGTGGGCCGCCCCGCTGACCGCCCTGGCGATCACCGTCGGCGTCACCGCGGCCGTCAGCGCCGCCGAGGGTGCACCGGCCCCGGGCTCCGGCAAGGACCCGGCCAACACGATCTACTACGGTCTGCTGTTCGGCCACGTGGCCGTGGCCTGCCTCGGGATCCTGCTGATCGGGCAGGAGTTCAACACCCGGATGATCGCCACCTCGCTGACCGCGGTCCCCCGGCGCGGCCGACTGTACGGCGCCAAGCTCGCGCTCGGTGCCGGACTGGGCCTGCTGCTGGGGCTGGCCTCGACGGCGGGCTCCTTCCTCGCCGTCGACGCCACCGCCGGCCTGGACTTCTCCACCCCGGGCCTGGCCCGCAGCTTCCTGGCGGGCGTGCTCTACCACCCGATGATGGTGCTGCTCTGCCTCGGACTGACCGCGATGCTGGGCAACTTCAGCGCGGCGCTCGGCCTGCTCACCCCGATGGTGTTCCTCGGCACCACCTGGCTGGCCGCGATCCCCGGCGTCCGTGAGGTCGGCCAGTTCCTGCCCGACCGGGCCGGCCTGTACGCGATGCGCACCCAGACCGAACCGGGCATCCACTACGGCCACTGGACCGGGCTGCTGATCATGGCACTCTGGACGGCCACAGCGGTGTACGGCGGGTGGCGGGCGATGCTGCGGTACCAGGCCTCGGGCGCTTGACGACGGCGACCGACGCGGGGCAACTGGCAGCCGGCAACGAACAGCGGACAACGAACAGCGAACAGCGAACAGCGAACGGATGACAGATTTCGACATCTGTTATCCGTTCGCTGTTATCTGTTCCCTGCTACTTGCCACTCGCCGCCCGAGCCCGGTCGGACTCCCCGCCCCCGCCAACCGTCACCGCAGCGCCGGATGGTCCGCGATCACCGTGCAGCTGCCCGGCGCGATCTCCGTGAAACCGGCGTCCTGGACCACCGGAAGCCCGCTGCGGACCAGCCCCTCCCAAGCCTCCGGCGAGGCCGTCCGAACCGCGAGCGCGAACCCTGACTCCACCCACTCCTTGCGCTGCGCCTCGTCCAGTCGCCACCAGGTGAGCTGAGCCGCGTGCCCGGTCTGCGCCATCGTCTTGCCCGCGCTCATCTCCAGCTCCGGGTTGAGCCACAGCACCGGCAGCCCCGGCTCGGGCGCGCCGACCTCGGCCGTCTCCTCCAGATCCGTCCCGGAGACCTGGAGCTTGGCGAGCTCCTTCGGCCAGCCGTCCAGCGGAATCGGCGGGAACACCCGCACCTCCGCCTCGCGCCCCTGCACCGTGATGCCCGGCAGCTCCCCGGCCCGGCGCCACTCCCCGCCCCGGGCCCGCCGGACCACCTTGCGGATCCGGGCGTCCTCCCAGGCCGTGACCTGCTCCGCCCACTCGCCCTCCGCCTCGGTCACCCGGGGGTCGGCGAGCAGCGTGAGCACCGCCCGCGCCGAGGTCTCCAGCGCGTCCGTCCGCCCCGGCGGTGTGGCCTTCTCCAGCCGGACGACCAGCGGCAGCACGTACTGCGGCCGCGCGTCGCGGCCCTCAGGGGCGGGAAAGTCCCCGGAAGCGGCAGCGTCGTCGGGAGCGGGAAGGGGGGCCGGGGCATCGAACGGAGAAGTCACCCGTCCAGCATGCCAGCCCCGCCACCACCCGCCCTGCCCCGCCCCCGGCTCAGCGCAGCCGCTGCCGCAGCTCGTCCACCGCCGCCCGGATGCCCGCGCTGTACACGTCCTCCGGCAGCGCGTCCAGGCTCCGCACCGCCCGTTCGAGCTGCTCGCGCGCGAGGTCCGGCTCGCCGAGCTTGAGGTGGTCCGAGGCCAGGTTGAGGTGCAGCGAGGGATAGAAGGCGCGCACCTGGAGCGCCGACTCGTACGCCTGGGCACGCTCGGCGGTCAGCGAATCGGCGGCCGCGAGGGCCCGCCGGTCCCACTCCAGCTCGGCTCGCGGGTCGTCCTGCAAGTCGGCCAGATAGTGCGCCAGGACGCAGCGGTGGAACACGTCCCGCTCGCCCAGCGCCTCCCACAGCGCCTCGAAGCTGGCCCGCGCCTCGGCCGTCCGCCCGCGCTGCGCCGCCTGCACACCGTCCAGTCCGAGCGCGATCCGGGCCAACCCCGGCTCGTCCCCGCCCGGCTCCCCCGAGGACGGACCGGGCACACCCGCACCACCGAACGGACCGGACACGCCAGACACACCAGACACATCGGACATGTCCGCAGCCTAGCCGCCCACCCGCCCCCGCGCCCGGCCCGCCGGTAGGGCCACCAGCCGACGCCCGCTCAGCGCCGGTACCCGCGCTGGGGGTCCCGTTCCTCCGCGTCCTCGTACATCAGGAACCACCCCTCCGGGTGCGTCGCCGCCAGCAGCAGTTCGGTGCGCTGTTCCGCGCCCAGCTCCGGGTCCCCGTCGTCCGGCCCGTACACGCCGAACAGCTCGTCGTGGCAGCCGTCCCAGTCGTAGTCGTACAGGTCGGCCGGCAGATCGCCCATCATGTCGGCCACCGACTCGGGCTGGGAGCCCAGCAGCGCCCGGGCGTCCACCAGCGCCATCCGCAGCGCGATCTCCTCGGCCAGGCAGCGCGGCAGCGGCCACTCGCCGAGTGCGAGGTCGTCGGCCAGGTCGTCGAAGGCCCGGGCCATCGAGCGGCGCCAGCCCCGGTGGAGGCGCCAGGTGCGCTGGGGCAGCCGGGCGAAGACCGTCCAGTCGGTGTCCTCGGCCTCGACCACCGGGTCGTCCCCGTGCTCGTCGAGGTCGTCGTACGCGGCGTCACCCAGGCCGATCAGCTGGGCGTGCAGCAGGCAGGCGGTACGCGGGGTGAGGGTCCAGTCGGTGCCCGCGCCGCCGTCCTCGTCCTCGCCGTCCAGCGGGAACAGCTCGGCGAAGTCCGGCGTGAAGTCCTCGGTGACGCTGATCTCCAGGGTGCCGCCGATCGCCTCCACGCCCGGGATGGCGGCCACCAGCCGGTCGGGGTGCAGCAGCGCGCCGAGTGCCGCGTTGGCGTCCTCGGCCACCTCGCGCAGCAGTTCCCGGCGCTGGCCGGCCGGGTCGATGCCCCCGAAGTCCAGCTCCTCGACGGCCCTGATCGCGGCCGCGCGCAGCGCCGGCCAGTCGGTGATCCGCAGGCCCAGCACCACCGTCGCCTCGATCTCCGGCGCGCCGGAGTACTCCGCCGCGCCCGGCCCCTGTGGATGATCGCTTCGCTCGCCCATGGGGCTACGGTACGGCTTTTCGGCCGCCCGATCACCGGTCTGAACCAGCTTCGCGAAGCCTTCTCGGCCACGTCCCGGCCGCGCCTCTGTCACCCGGACGCACGACCCCGGCAGGATGGGCGCCATGGCTGACATCAACGAGTACGGCGGCGGGCAGGGCCCGAACGCCGACGTCCTGGTCGTGACCACCAACGACATCCCCGGCTTCCGGGTCGACCACGTGATCGGCGAGGTCTTCGGACTGACCGTGCGCAGCCGCCACATCGGCAGCCAGATCGGCGCCGGGCTGAAGTCGCTGATCGGCGGTGAGCTGCGGGGCCTGACGAAGACCTTGGTCGAGAGCCGCAACGAGGCGATGCAGCGGCTGATCGAGCAGACCAAGGCGCGCGGCGGCAACGCGGTGCTGATGATGCGCTTCGACGTGACCGAGGCGGCGGACGTGGGCACCGAGGTCTGCGCCTACGGCACCGCCGCGGTGGTCTCCCCGATCGCCTGAACCGCCGCCGGGGCGCGGCGGCACCACGGCTCCGATGGTGCCGATGATGCGCTTCGACGTGACCGAGGCGGCGGACGTGGGCACCGGGAACAGCCGCCGGCCCCCAGATGTTTCACCGGCGTGACTGTTTACGGTGCAACCAAGAGCGCCCCGCGGCTTCCCGACGGACAGCGGCCCGACGCCCCGCAGCGGCGCGTGGACGTCCTGGTGGTGGGCGCCGGACAGGCGGGCCTGTCCGCCGCCTACCACCTGCGCCGCCGCGGCTTCGCCCCCTACCGGGATGGAGCCGACGGCGGCTTCGTCGTGCTCGACGCCAACGCCTCCCCCGGCGGCGCCTGGGCGCACCGCTCGCCGTCCCTGCGGATGGCCACCGTGCACGGCTTCCACGACCTCCCGGACGCCGAGCTCCCGCCGACCGACCCGGAGGCCCCCGCACGCGAGGTGGTGCCGGGGTACTTCGCGGCGTACGAGGCCCGGCACGCGCTCCCGGTCGTGCGCCCGGTCGCGGTCCACGCGGTGCGCGCCGAGTCCGAGCGCCCCGGCTCCCGCCTGCTGGTCGAGACCGACCGGGGCACCTGGTCCACCCGCGCCCTGATCAACGCCACCGGCACCTGGACCCGCCCCTTCCTCCCGCACTACCCGGGCCACTTCGCGGGCCGTCAGCTGCACTACGCCGACTACCACGGCCCCGAGGAGTTCGCGGGCCGGCGCGTCCTGGTGGTGGGCGGCGGCGCCTCGGCGATCCAGGTGCTGTCGGAGGTGGCGGCGGTCGGCGAGACGGTCTGGGTCACCCGCTCCGAACCCGTCTACCACGAGGGCCCGTTCACCCCCGAGTACGGGCGCGCCGTGGTCGCCAAGGTCGAGGAGCGGGTCCGCCAGGGCCTGCCCGTACGCAGCGTGGTGAGCGTGACCGGCCTCGGCCCCTCGGTCGCCTACCGGCGCGCCGAGGAGTTGGGCGCGCTGCACCGCCGGCCGATGTTCGACCGGCTCACCGAACACGGGGTCGCCTGGGGCGAGCAGGAGTTGGCGGTGGACGCGATCGTCTGGGCGACCGGCTTCCGCCCCGAGGTCGGCCACCTCGTGCCGCTCGGCCTGCGTTCCCCCGGCGGCGGCATCGCGCTCACCGGGACCCGCGCCACCGCCGACCCGCGCGTCCACCTGGTCGGCTACGGCCCCTCCGCCAGCACGGTCGGCGCCAACCGGGCCGGGCGCGCAGCCGTCAACGACCTGGTCAAACTGCTCGGGGACCCGGCGAAGGAGCTCACCACCGTCTGAAGCGCGACAGCGGCTCAGCGGTCGTAGTCGACCGTCACCCGGTCGGTGAGCGGACGGGCCTGGCAGGTGAGGACGTAGCCGGCCGCCAGCTCCTTCTCCTCCAGCGCGAAGTTGCGGCGCATCTCCACCTCGCCCTCGGTGACCAGGGCGCGGCAGGTGCCGCAGACCCCGCCCTTGCAGGCGAAGGGCAGGTCGGGGCGGGAGCGCTGGGCGCCGTCCAGGATCGAACGGTCGCGCGGGAGGGTGAGGGTGCTGCCGCGGCCGTCGAGGACGACGGTGACCTCGCTGCGCTCGCCGGGCGCGCCCTCGGCGTCGCCGTCCGCGCGGTCCCAGTCCTCGTCGCGCTCGGTGAGCGGCTCGTCCTCGGCGTGGAACAGCTCCTGGTGCACCCGCTCGCCCGGCACCGCCAGCTCGGCGAGCAGCTCCTTCGCCCCGGCGACCATGCCGAACGGGCCGCACAGCCACCAGTGCCCGACGCTGCCGACGTCCACCAGCGCCGCGAGCAGGGCCCGGACCCGCTCCGGGTCCAGCCGGCCGCTGAGCAGTTCGGCGTCCCTGGTCTCCCGGGAGAGCACGTGGACCAGCTGGAAGCGGCCGAGGTAGCGGTCCTTCAGGTCGGCCAGCTCGTCCGCGAACATCACGGTGTCACTGCGCCGGTTGCCGTAGAGCAGGGTGACGGTGGAGCGGCGGTCGGCGGCCAGCACGGAGGCGGCGATCGACAGCATCGGGGTGATGCCGGAGCCGGCCGCGAGCAGCACGTGGTCGGCGGGGACGCCGAGTTCGGGGGTGAACAGGCCGGACGGCGTCAGCACCTCCACCTCCTCGCCGGGCCGGGCCCCGCGCACCAGCCAGTGCGAGAACAGCCCGCCGGGCACCTCCCGGACGGCGATCCGCAGCGGACCGCCGACGGGGGCGCAGATCGAGTACGAGCGGCGCTCGTCGGCGCCGTCCACCACCTTGCGCAGGGTCAGGGTCTGCCCGGGGCGGAAGGCGTACTCGGCCGCCAGGCCGTCCGGCACCGCGAAGGTCACCGCCACGGCGTCGTCACAGAGCCGCTCCACCCGGTCGATCGGCAGCCGGTGGAAGCTCGGGCGGCGGGCGGGGCGCACGGTGTCCGCGGCGGAGGTGCCGGACGTGGCGGACGCGGCAGGGGTGGCTGCGGGAGAGGCGGCGGGCATTCAGATCTCCTTGACGCGTTCGAAGGGCTCACGGCAGGCGCGGCAGCGCCAGAGCGCCTTGCAGGCGGTGGAGCCGAAGCGGGACAGCTCCTCCGTGTCGGTGCCGCCGCAGAGCGGGCAGGGCACGGGGGCCGCGGCTCCGGTGCGGGTGGGCCCGAGGGTCAGTGGCACCGGACCGGCCCCGGCGGCGCCGACGGCCGAGGTCGGGCGCGGCGGGGCGATGCCGGCCTCGGCGAGCTTGCGGCGGCCCTCCGCGGTGATCAGGTCGGTGGACCACGGCGGGTCCAGTCGCAGCCGCACCCGGACGTCCAGGTACCCGGCCGCGCGCAGCCGGCGGTCGACGTCGGCGGCCATCTCGGCGACGGCCGGGCAGCCCGAGTAGGTCGGGGTCAGCCAGGCGGTCACCGCGCCGCCCGCGCCGTCCACCTCGACCTCGGCCAGCACACCCAGGTCGGCCAGGGTGAGCATGGGCAGTTCCGGGTCCGGGACGGCCGCGGCGACCGACCATGCCAGGTCTCGGGTGGTGGTCACGGTGTCCGTCACCACGTCGCCCCCGGGTGTGCGCGGGCCACCACCTGCAGTTCGGCCAGCAGCGGGCCGAGCGCCTCGGTGTGCACCCCGTCCCGGCCGGCCCGGCCGAGCACGGTGGCCAGCGGCGGCACGTCCGGCACCGTCAGCCCGGCCTCGGAGATGACGGCGCCGAGCGAGCGCAGCACGGGTTCGCGCAGCTCCGCCGGGTCGACGCCCACCCGCAGCTCCGCCGGGTGCGCGGTGAACAGTTCCTCCAGCAGCGGCCAGACCGCGTCCAGCCCGGCCTGCATCCGCTCCGCCGAGTACGGCGTGCCGTCGCCGAGGCGCAGCGTCCAGGCGGTGGCGTACTCGCGGTGGTAGGCCAGCTCCTTGACGCCCCGGGTGGCGACCGCGGCCAGCACCGGGTCGGGGTGCGCGCTCAGCGCCTCGTACAGGGCACCGCGGGCGGTGGCGAACAGCAGCAGCCGGGCGATCGAGTACGCGAAGTCGCCGTTCGGGGTCTCCACCAGGCGGACGTTGCGGAACTCGTGCTCCTCCCGCCAGTACGCCAGGTCGTCCTCGGTGCGGCCGGAGCCGTCCGCCTGCCCGGCCCGGGTGAGCAGCAGCCGGGCCTGGCCGAGCAGGTCGAGGCCGAGGTTGGCGAGCGCGACCTCCTCCTCCAGCTCGGGCGCCCGGGTGCACCACTCGATCAGCCGCTGGGCGAGGATCAGTGCGTCGTCGCCGAGCATCTGGCAGTAGTCGGCGAGGTCGGCGCCGTCCAGGCCGGCGGGCAGGGCGGTGTCCACGCCGAGCAGCGGGTCGGCGAAGCCCGTCCCGTACGCCCAGCGGCCCTCGCCCTCGGGGCCGGGCGTGGCGTCGACGAGGCTGAGGTAGACGTGGTCGTCCTCGGTGGTGGACGTGGTGTGGTCGTGCACGGTGGCTCCCCCGTCAGATGTGCGGGACATCCTCGGGGATGTCGTAGAAGGTCGGGTGGCGGTAGACCTTGTCGCCGCTGGGCTCGAAGAACGGGTCGCGCTCGTCCGGCGTGGAGGCGGTGATCGCGTCCGAGCGGACCACCCACAGGCTGACGCCCTCGTTGCGGCGGGTGTACAGGTCGCGGGCGGCCAGCAGGGCCATCCGGTCGTCGGAGGCGTGCAGCGAACCGACGTGGACGTGGTTCAGGCCGCGCCGGGGACGCACGAACACCTCGTACAGCGGCCAGCCGGCCTTGGACTCAGCCGGGGACTCAGCCTTGGGCTCGGTCACTTTCCGTTCTCCTGTTCGGTGTGCTGCTCGGCGGCTGCGGTCTGTTCGGCGGCGCGCTTGGCGGCGTAGGCGACAGCCGCCTCGCGCACCCAGGCGCCGTCCTCGTGGGCGGCCCGCCGGCGGTCGATCCGCTGGGCGTTGCAGGGGCCCTGGCCCCGGATGACCCTGGTCAGCTCGGACCAGTCCGGCTCGCCGAAGTCCCAGCCGTCGCGCTCCTCGTTCCAGCGCAGCTCGGGGTCGGGGAGGGTGACGCCCAGGTGCTCGGCCTGCGGGACGGTCATGTCGACGAAGCGCTGGCGCAGCTCGTCGTTGGTGTGGCGCTTGATCCGCCAGGCCATCGAGCGGGCGGTGTTCGGCGAGTCGGCGTCCGAGGGGCCGAACATCATCAGCGACGGCCACCACCAGCGGTCGACGGCGTCCTGGACCATCCGACGCTGCGCCTCGGTGCCGCGCATCAGGGTCATCAGGAGCTCGTAGCCCTGGCGCTGGTGGAAGGACTCCTCCTTGCAGATCCGCACCATCGCGCGGGCGTACGGACCGTAGCTGCAGCGGCAGAGCGGGACCTGGTTGCAGATCGCGGCGCCGTCCACCAGCCAGCCGATCACGCCGACGTCGGCGAAGGTGAGGGTGGGGTAGTTGAAGATCGAGGAGTACTTCTGGCGGCCGCTGATCAGCTTCTCGGTGAGCTCGGCGCGGTCGACGCCGAGGGTCTCGGCGGCGGCGTAGAGGTAGAGGCCGTGGCCGGCCTCGTCCTGGGCCTTGGCGAGCAGGATCGCCTTGCGGCGCAGCGAGGGGGCCCGCGTGAGCCAGTTACCCTCGGGCTGCATGCCGATGATCTCGGAGTGGGCGTGCTGGGCGATCTGGCGGATCAGGGTGGCCCGGTAGGCGTCGGGCATCCAGTCCCTGGGTTCGATCCGCTGCTCGGCGGCGACCACCGCCTCGAAACGGTCCTCCGGTGTCTGCGCGGGGACCGGCTCGGCCACCTCTGCTGTCACCACGGTCCCCTCTCCATGTTTCCTGCTTCGGCGATCCCTGCTTCGACGCCGGGCGCCAACCGACTGACCGTTCGGTCGGTACCATTCTGCGTGGTTGGGAGGAGGGATGGCAAGGGAGGGCGAAAGACGACGAAGGACGACGAGGCACAGGCGGGACGACTGTGGGCGCGCGCCGGGTGCGAACGGGTACAGAAACAGATGACAGCTGACAGAATCTGAAATCTGTCAGCTGTCATCTGTCAGCTACTAGCTGTGCTCTGTTAGCCGTCTCCTGTCAGCCGCCCGCCAGCCGTCGCCGTCTCGACTCACCCCTCCCCGCGGTCCCGCAGCCGCGGCAGCGGCACCGCGAGCAGCGCCGCCAGCAGCGCGATCCGCGGAGCTAGCTCGTCCAGCCGGATGTACTCGTGCCGGGCGTGGGCGCCGGCGCCCACCGCACCGAAGCCGTCCAGCGTCGGCAGGCCGCGCGAACCCGGCAGGTTGGTGTCCCCGGCCCCGCCCGCCGGGGCGCCGTCCAACTGCTGCCCGAGCACCGCGGCGAGCGAACGCACGTGCCGCAGCAGCGGGTTACCGGTCCGCTCGGGCCAGGCCGGGCGGCTGGACAGCACCTCCGTCCGCACCCGGGCACCCGGGCGCAGCGCGGTCAGCCGGGCGAGGTTGTCCAGCGTACGGCGCTGCGCCTCCGCGGTGGCGAACCGCAGGCCGAGCTCCGCCTCGGCCCGACCGGCCACCACGTTGGCCCGCGAACCCCCGCTGATCCGACCGGCGTTGAGCTCGGTACCGGGCTGGCCCGCGAGGCCGCGGACGAGCACCAGCTGGTCAACGAGCTCGTCCACCGCCGACACCCCGTCGTGGGCGTCGTTGCCAGCGTGGGCCTCCCGCCCGGTCACGGTGAGCCGGACCCGGGTACTGCCGCGCCGCGCGGTCTTCAGCCGACCGTCCGGATGCGGCGGTTCCAGCCCCACCGCCGCCGCCGCGCCGCGCAGCTGGCGCTCGACCAGGCGACGTCCATCCGGGCTGCCGACCTCCTCGTCGGAGACCACGACCAGCCGCACGGTGCGGTGCGGCCGCTCCCCCAGGTCCGCGAGCAGCGCCAACGCGCCTTCCAAGATGGCGAGTCCGCCCTTCATGTCGACCACGCCGGGCCCGGTGAGCCGCCCGTCCTGCTCGGCCACCGGCCAGTCGGCCAGGGTGCCGACCGGCCAGACGGTGTCGTGGTGGCCGACGATCAGCAGGTGCGGCAGCGTCTCGTCGCACCCCTCCCACTCCAGGACGAGATGGTCACCGGCCGGCCCGGGTTCGCGGCGGGCAGTGGCCCCGGTGGCCCGGAAGCCAGCCGTCAACTCCTCGGCCAGCGCGTCGAGTCTGGGCGCGTCCCCGCTCGGCGACTCGATCCGCGCCAAGTCGGCGCAGCGCCGCCGGACGGCACCGGCGAGGGTACGGGCACGAGCACTGAGCGCCTGCGGCAGGCCGGGCAGCGCCGCAGTGGCGCCGGCGGCGGCGGACTTGGCCGTCGCGGAGGTGGTGGAAGTGCTGGAAGCCGCAGAACTGGCGGACTTGGCAGACGTGACAGACGTGGCGGTAGCGGAAGCGGTTCCGGACACAGTGCCGGAAGCGGCACCGGCGGCGACGACGAGGGCCTCGCCATCGGCGGCGGCCGGAACGGTCAGCGGTACGCGGTCGGGTTCGGCGGCGGCACCCGGCGCGGCCGGCGACCCGACGATCTGGGGACTCAACGCTCGCCTCCGCGGCCGCCGCCGGTATTCAGCGGCCGTACCGGCCGACCGCTCCCGCCCGGGCACCAGGCCCGCCCGGACCGCACCGGTCGGCCGGGATGATTCACGGCCGGTCGGAACGGCCCGTCTGGCCCAAGTGCGGTGGAACGGCTGGGCGGCGTGCTTGGCATTGCGTCCTCCTCGCTCGATCCGGTGCCCCGGTCCGCCCGGAGCCCCGTGCACGGCGGTCGCCTGGCAGCGGGCGCGGAAGCCGGACCGCCGCAGGGAAGCCGAGATGTGAGCCTAGAAGAACCGTTCGGTTTCCTGCGAGGTGGCCCTGCTCCCAGCGTGCCGGTACCGGCCCCGACCTGGGACACCCGTCGGACGACGGCGACGGGCGCTCGGCGCGCGGGCCCGGATCGGCACGCGGGCGCGGTCGCCGGATCGCGCCCATCTCCACCATGGACCCGCCGCCCGGGTTCGGCAGCGCAAACCGCCAAGGCACGGCATTTCCAGGCCGGATGGGTGACAACGGCTCAGCAGGCGGTACGAACCGGGGGCACGCGGCGGCTCAGGGAAGCCCGCCGCGACGCCCGGCCTGACCTCCGGGGAACGTCCGTGTGAACACCGTCCGACACTGCGCCCCGCCCCGCCCTCGCGCGCGCCCGTCGTCAGGCACCGTCCCCGACCACCCCCGCGTCCCGTGCGAGCAGCGCGGCCTGGACCCGGTTGCCCACGCCGAGCGCGGTCAGGATCCGACTGACGTGCGCCTTGACGGTGCTCTCCCGCATCCCCAGCACGCCCGCGATCTCGGCGTTGGACAGCCCGTCGGCGAGTTCGCGCAGCACGTCGGTCTCACGCGGGGTGAGCCCGGCGACCCGACTGCGGGCGGCTACCGACCGGGGCGCGCCGACCCGGTGGTACCGGTCGATCAGCCGCCGCGCGGCCGCCGGGTGCAGCATCCCCTGGCCCCCGGCGACCACGTGGACGGCCCGGGCGATCTCGGCGGGCGGGGTGTCCTTGAGCAGGAAGCCGTCGGCCCCGGCCGCGAGCGCCCGGTACACGTACTCGTCCAGGTCGAAGGTGGTGAGCGCGATCACCCGCGGGCCGTCGGGCAGTTCGCGCAGCCGCCGGGTGGCGGCGATGCCGTCGAGCCGGGGCATCCGGATGTCCATCAGCGCGACGTCGATCCGGTGGCCGCGGGCGAGCTCGACGGCCTGCAGCCCGTCGGCGGCCTCGGCGACCACGGTCAGGGCCGGGTCCTGGGCGAGGAGGTCGACCAGACCGAGGCGCACCAGCGCGTCGTCGTCGACCACCATCGTGCGGATCATGAGACGTCCTTCGGCTGCGAGATCTTTGGCTCCGGGGTCGGTGGCTGCGGGATCGATGGCTCCGAAGTCGGGGGCGCCGGGGTCGGACCACCGCCGGGGGCGGCGAACGGCTGCGACGGGCGGTCCGGCACGGGTAACCGGGCGGAGAGCCGGAAGCCGCCGGTGCCGTCCGGGCCCGCGTCAAGGTGACCACCCAGTGCGCCGACCCGTTCACCGAGCCCGACCAGGCCGTACCCGCCGCCGGCGCCCGACCCGTTCGGCGACGCCCCACCCGGACCGTTGCGGACCTCCACGGTGGTCGCGGGACCGCCGTAGCCGACCCGGACCGTGACGGGCGCGGCGTGCGCGTGCTTGCGGGCGTTCGTCAGCGCCTCCTGGACGACCCGGTGCACGGCCAGCCGGTGGGTGGTCGGTACGGCCTCCGGGTCGCCGGAGAGGGCGAGTTCGACCTGCTGCCCGGCCTGGATCGCCTCGCCGACCAGCTCGGTGAGGTCGCGCAGGGCGGGCGCCGGGACGCGGGTCGTGTCGGTCGGCTCGGGCCGATCGTCCCCGGCGGCGGGCCACTCCGGCGGGTCGGCACGCAGGGCGCCGAGGACGTCACGCAGGTCGTCGAGCGAGCGGGCGGCGGCGGTGCGCAGCAGTTCGAGGCGGTGGGTGAGCCGGTCCGGGTCGGCGGCGGCGGTCCCGGCGCAGGCCTGGTCGCGCAGCACCCCGGCGTGCAGCACCAGCAGACTGAGGCGGTGGGCGAGCACGTCGTGCATCTCCCGGGCGATCCGGGCGCGTTCGGCGGATCTGGCCTGCTCGGCGCGCAGCTTCCGCTCGCGGCGCAGCGTTTCGACCTGCTCGTGCAGGGTGCGGATCAGCACCCGGCGGCCGTGCAGCCACAGCCCGACGGCCAGGACGGCAGCCTGGAGGAGGAGTTGGGAGCCGGTGGTGCCCGCCCAGCCGATCAGCGAGTCGGCGCCGGTCGCGCTGAGCACCGCAAGCGCCGCACCGCCGGCCACTGCCGGTCCGATCCGGCCGAGGGAGGCGAGGTAGTAGACGCTGAACAGGGCCGGGAACGCCCGGTTGAACAGGCCGCCGGTGAGCACCGGCAGGACGGCGGAGGCCGCCGGGTAGCGGTGGGCGAACAGCAGGGACAGCGCGGCGAGCGAGGCCACGACCGTCCGGGGCAGGCGCAGCGGGTCGTCGGTGTTCAGCCACTGGACGAGGCCCTCCTCGACGGTGAGGGCGAGGACGCCGAGCAGCAGCAGTGTGTCGATCCAGGGCCGGCGGTCCGGGCCGAACCAGCCGAACAGGCCTGTGCGCATCAGGCTCCTCTCCTCCCACCCCGTCCGTCTGTCCGTCCGCCTGCCCGTCCGTCCATCCATCCGTCCATTCGCTCGCTCGATGCTAGTGCGGGCGGCGCCGCGGCGCCCCCGTCTCCCGGGTAGCCGCACCCTCGACTTTGGTCGGGGGGCGATGCCGCTCACCGGCCGATTCCCGGCCCGCGCGGCCTCCCTAACGTCGACGGCATGACGAACGGACAGCTCCGCCACCGCCCCGACTCCCTTCCGCCGCAGACCAGTTCGCACGGCGCACTCGGCTCGCCGCCCGGCGGGGACCACTTGCTGTTCCTCGCCGAGGCGCTGCGCACCTTCCACGACACCGGCGCGCTGGCACCGAGCGGCGCGGAGCTGGTGAACGCGCTGGTAGTGCCGGTGACCAGCCGTCCGGACCGGCCGATCTCGGTGCTGGAGGTGGGCGCCGGGACGGGCGTGGTGACCCGGCGGCTGGCCCAGGTGCTGCGTCCGGGCGACCGGCTGCACGTGGTCGAGGCGAACCCGCGGTTCGCAGAGCGGCTGCGGGAGGACCCGGTCCTGGCGGCGCGCCGACCGGGGGTGGGGCTGCGGCTCTCGGCCTGCCGAGTGGAGGAGCTGCCGAAGGCGGGGGCCGAGGGCGCGGGGGCCGCCCCTGGCTCCGAGGAGCGGTACGACGTGATCGTGTCCGGCCTGCCGTTCACGAACTTCGAGCCGACCCAGGTCCGGGACCTCCTCGACCTCTACCTTCGACTGCTGGCACCCGGCGGCGAGCTGACCTACTTCGGCTACCTCGGCACCACGACGGCACGCACGCTCGTCTCCGGGCCCCGCCAGAGCGCCCACCACCGGGTGGTGGCACGGCTGCTGCGACGCTTCGAGGCGACGTACGGGCTGGGCGAGCGCACGGTGTGGCGAAACCTGCCGCCCGCCCGGGCCTACCTGCTGCGCCCGCCGGGCGGACGGGAGAACTGGGCGCCGCCCCCGACCCCGACCCCGGCCCCGTCCGTCTCCGTCGCTGCCCCTGCCCCTGCCCCTGCCCTCACCCCCGCACCTGACCCGAACAGATGACAACCGACAGATTTCAGATAACAGACGACAGCGAACAGATTTTGAAATCTGTTCGCCGTCATGCCATAGTGAGACTCGGGTCACACCACCCGCGCCACGCGGCGCCGCATCCGTACCTGGAGTACTCATGGCCTCGACCACCCGCCCCGCACAGCGCGCGCTCGGCACCTCCGGGCCCGCCACCTCCGCCCTCGGCCTCGGCTGCATGGGCATGTCCGACCTCTACGGTCCGGCCGACGAGGCCGAGGGCATCGCCACCATCCACGCCGCCCTGGACGCCGGAATCACCCTCCTCGACACCGGCGACTTCTACGGCATGGGCCACAACGAGCTGCTGATCCACGAGGCGCTGCGCGGCCGCGACCGCGAGAGCGTGCAGATCAGCGTGAAGTTCGGCGCCCAGCGCGACCCGAACGGCCAGTGGCTCGGCTACGACGCGAGCCCGGCGGCCACCAAGACCGCGCTGTCCTACACCCTGCGCCGCCTGCGCACCGACCACATCGACATCTACCGCCCGGCCCGCCTCGACCCGAAGGTGCCCATCGAGGAGACCGTCGGCGCCATCGCCGACCTGGTGAAGGCCGGTTACGTCCGCCACATCGGCCTGTCCGAGGTGGGCGCCGACACCCTGCGCCGCGCCTCCGCCGTCCACCCGATCAGCGACCTGCAGATCGAGTACTCGCTGCTCTCCCGCTCGATCGAGGCCGCCGTGCTGCCCGCCGCCCGTGAACTCGGCATCGGCATCACCGCGTACGGCGTGCTCTCCCGCGGCCTGCTCAGCGGCCACTGGGACCAGGACCGCCCGCTGGCCGGCTCCGACTTCCGCGGCCAGAGCCCGCGTTTCCAGGGCGACAACCTGACCCACAACCTCACCCTCGTCGAGGCGCTGCGCCAGGTCGCCACCGCCAAGGGCGCGAGCGTCGCCCAGGTCGCCATCGCCTGGGTCGCCTCGCGCGGAGAGGACATCGTCCCGCTGGTCGGCGCCCGTCGCCGGGAGCGTCTGACCGAGGCCCTCGGCGCGCTGGACATCACGCTGACCGCACAGGACCTCGCCGCCATCGAGGCGGCCGTCCCCGCCGGTGCCGCCGCTGGCGACCGGTACGCTGCCGCGCAGATGGCGAACCTGGACAGCGAGCGCTGACCAGCGGAAACCTCCGCACCACCTGACCGCACGACCCTAAGGACGGCCCTCCCCGTGACCACGGACACCGCACTCACCGCCGAGCAGATCCTGATCGCGGCGGAGGAGGTCCTGCGTCGGTTCGGCCCGGCCAAGGCCACCGTCGTGGACGTCGCCCGCGAACTCGGCGTCAGCCACAGCAGCGTCTACCGCCACTTCCCCAGCAAGGCCGCCCTGCGCGAGGCGGTCACCCAGCGCTGGCTCGACCAGGCGCACCACGAGCTGGAGACCATCTCGACCGACGCCGGCGGCGCCGCCGAGCGCCTCAAGCGCTGGCTGAGCACGCTGTTCGCGGCCAAGCGGAAGAAGGCGCTGGACGATCCGGAGCTGTTCGCCACCTACATGGTGCTGGTCGACGAGAACAGCGGCACCGTGGCGGCACACATCGACACCCTGGTCAAGCAGATCGCGCAGATCGTCCAGGACGGCATGGACAGCAAGGAGTTCAAGCTCGCCCACATCCTCACCACCGCCCGCGCGGTCTTCGACGCCACCGCCCCCTTCCACGACCCGGCCTACGCGCCCACCTGGTCCGAGCCGACCGCGGACGAGCGCTTCGAGGCCGTCTGGAAGCTCGTTCTCGGTGGCCTGAAGGCGAAGTGACGCACGTCATCGGATCCAGGCGCCGGCCTCCGGAGTGAAATCCGGTCGCCGGCGCCTCGGCCGTCGGGCAGACTGCCACGCACAGTTGATCTCACCCGGAGGATGACATGCGTGCGGCCGGCCCGGTCCTGGACAGCCTGCGGGGGCTCTCCCTCGGCGACGCCTTCGGCGACCGCTGGTTCTCGGTCCCGGCCGACGAAACCTCCGCCGCCCCGGCCGCCCGGCTGGCCCGCCCGGCGCCCTGGCACTGGACCGACGACACCGCGATGGCCCTCGTCCTGGTCCGCCACCTGACCACCCGCGGCGAGGTCCGACAGGACGCGCTGGCCGAGGAGTTCGCGGCGGAGTACACCCGCGAGTACGCACGCAAGTACGGTCCCTCGATGCACCGGGTGCTGCGCGGGATCGGCTCCGGCGGGGACTGGCGCGCCGTCACCTCGGGCCAGTTCGAGGGCCAGGGCTCGTACGGGAACGGCGCGGCGATGCGGGTCGCCCCGCTGGGCGCCTGGTTCGCCGACGACCTGGACGAGACGGCCCGGCAGGCCGAACTCCAGGCGCTCACCACGCACTTCCACCCCGAGGCGGTCGCCGGGGCGGTGGCGGTCGCGCTCGCCGCGGCGCTCGCCGTCCGCAGCCGGGGGCAAACCCCGCCCGACCGGGCCGAGTTGCTGAGCGAGGTGGCCGGGCGACTGCCGGACAGCGAGGTCCGCTCCGGTCTGCGGATCGCCGCCCGGATGCCGGGGCACACCAGTGTCCGGCACGCCGCCGCCGTACTCGGCTCGGGGCTGATGATCTCCGCCCCGGACACCGTCCCGTTCGCCCTCTGGTCCGCCGCCGGGCACCTGGACTCGCTGCCCGAGGCGATCTGGCACACCCTGGAGGGCGGCGGCGACATGGACACCACCTGCGCCATCGCCTCCGGGGTGGTCGCCGCCCGCACCGGGCTGGCGGACGTCCCGCCCGGCTGGCTCGCCGCCCGCGAGAAGCTGCCGGACTGGGTCGCCGAGGTGTCGACCGGGCCCTGAACCGAACGGCGCCCGGACATCCAGGGAAGACGTCCGGGACGGCGCCCTCCCCGGCGGGCCGACCCGCCGGATCCGAGGCAACTCCGCGATCAGCGCCGCGAGTTGCCGAACAGCAGTCGGTAGGCGATCAGCAGCACCAGCGCGCCGCCGATCGCCGACACCCAGGTCGGCCCGTCGAAGAAACGCGCCGTGATCGACCTGTGCAGGAAGTGCGACGCGATCCAGCCGCCGACGAAGGAGCCGGCGATGCCGATCAGGGTCGTCACGATCAGGCCGCCCGGATCCCTCCCGGGCAGCAGCAGCTTGGCCAGGGCGCCTGCCACCAGGCCCAGCACGATCCACGCGATGACGCTCATCCGTCCGTCCCTCCCGTCCGCGGCGCGACGGCCCCGTCCGCCCGCCCTGCCCCGAAGGACGCCGCCTCCCGCGGGCCCGGTTCCGCCGTCCGGGCGGGGCGCGCGATCCGGCAGTCCCGAGCCGACCGGCCCACGCGTAGCGCGCCCTTCCGGAGCGCCGTCCACCTCGAAACACCGCGGCCGCCCGCATCCTGGTCGCCGATCACCCACCCGCCGCGTGGCGCCCCGCGCCCGCGCGCGGCCACCCACCGGACACCGCGCTGAGCCCCAGGTACAGCACCGACGCCGCCGCGAAGCCCACCGCCCAGCCGTAGTCGGCGAGCGGCTTGAGGAAGGGGACCAACCCGTCCACTGGGAACGGACCCTGTTTGACCCCGTGCCCGTCGACGGCCGAGTACGAGCCGCCGACCGCCAGCAGGCCGCCGAGCAGCAGTGCGGCGGCTGCCCGCCAGTTCCACCCGGCGGTGTACCAGTACGCGCCGAACGGCCGGTAGAGCTCGGCGAGTTGGAGGCGGGCACGGCGCACCACCCAGTAGTCCGCGATCAGCACCCCGGCGACCGTCCCGAGCAGGCCGCCGACCACGCCCAGCCAGACGTAGATGTAGACGTGCGGGTCGGCGGTCAGCTTCCAGGGGAAGATCGCGATCCCGACCACGCCGGTGATCAGCGCCCCGGTGCGGAAGTTGACGAACCTGGGCAACAGGTTGGCCAGGTCGTAGGCCGGGGAGACGACGTTGGCGGCGATGTTGACCGACAGCGTCGCGATCAGGACGGTCAGCAGCGCGAACAGGACGGCGACCGGGTTCTCCATCTTCGCGGCCAGCTTGATCGGGTCCCACACCGGTTCACCGTAGACCGCCTCGGAGCCCGAGGTGACCAGCACCGACAGCAGCGCGAAGAGCGTCATCGTCGTCGGCAGGCCGAGCGCCTGGCCACGGATCTGGGCCCGCTGGCTGCCGCCGAAACGGGTGAAGTCGGGGATGTTCAGCGACAGGGTGGACCAGAAACCGATCATCCCCATCAGCGACGGGAAGAAGACCTTCCAGAACCCGCCGTTCCAGCCGAGTCGGGAGGGCTGGGAGAGCAGGGGCCCCAGCCCGCCCGCCTTGACGGTGATCCACACCAGCAGGGCGAGCGCGCCGACGATGACGAACGGCGCCGCCCAGTTCTCGAAGCGCCGCAGCGTCTCCATCCCGCGGGCGATGATGGCCATCTCGATCAGCCAGAACAGTAGGAAGGAGAGCCACTGCGTCCACGGGTAGCCGCCGAACTCCGATGCCGTGCGCCAGGATTCGCCGAACAGCTTGCCCGCCAGCAGGAAGATGCCCTCGCCCCCGATCCAGGTCTGGATGCCGAACCAGGCACAGGCCACCGCCGCCCGGATCAGCGCGGGCAGGTTCGCGCCGCGGAGCCCGAAGGAGGCCCGGGCGAACACCGGGAAGGGAATGCCGTACTTGGTGCCGGCGTGCCCGGTGAGCAGCATGGGGAAGAGCACGATCAGGTTGGCGAGCGCGATGGTCAGCACCGCCTGTTTCCAGTCCATGCCGATCGCGACCAGGCCCGAAGCCAGCGTCCAGGACGGGATGTTGTGGGCCATGCCGACCCAGAGCGCCAGGAAGTTGTACGTGGTCCAGGTGCGCTGCCGTACCGGGACCGGCCGCAGGTCGTCGCTGGTGAAACCGTTGAGGGGCAACGCCCCGTCGGCCGGGTCGAGTTCGACCCGGCCGTCGGGGTGCTGCCGCTGTCTGCCGCCGCCGGTCGCGCTGTCGGCCATGGGCAACTCCCGTCTTGCGCGAAGGGATCAGAGGTGGGGGATGACGTCCGTTCCGTAGGCGTCGATGGTGGACTCGACCGCGTCGTGCATGGCGTAGACGGCGAACTGGTCGACGCCGAGCGAGCGGAGTTCCGCCAGCCGGGCACGCTGGGCCTCCACCGGCCCGATGAGGCAGAAGCGGTCGACGATCTCGTCCGGGACGAAGGCCGTGTCGGGGTTCCCGGCCCGGCCGTGGTGGCTGTAGTCGTAGCCCTGGCGGCCCTTGATGTAGTCGGTGAGCGCTTCGGGCACCAGGTCGGAGTGCTCGCCGTAGTGGCTGACCAGGTCGGCGACGTGGTTGCCGACCATTCCGCCGAACCAGCGGCACTGTTCCCGGGCGTGGGCCAGCGCGGCGGGCGAGTCGTCGGCGGTGACGTACGCGGGGGCGGCGACGCAGATGGTGAGCGAGGACGGGTCCCGGCCCGCCTCGGCGGCCGCGGCCCGGACCGCCTTGACCATGTACTCGGTGAGGTACGGGTCGGCCAACTGCAGGATGAAGCCGTCGGCCTGACGTCCGGTCAGTGCGAGCGCCCTCGGGCCGTACGCGGCCATCCAGATCGGCAGCGCCGCGCCGGGTCCCACCCACGGCAGGTGCATCTCGGTGCCGTCCACCTCGGTGGCGCGCCCCTCGGCCAACTCCTTGATGGCGTGCATGGCTTGGGAGAGCCGGTCGAGGGTGGCGGGCCGGCGTCCGGCGACCCGCATGGCGGAGTCGCCACGGCCGATGCCGCAGACGGTGCGGTTGCCGTACATGTCGTTGAGCGTGGCGAACAGGGAGGCGGTGACCTCCCAGGTGCGGGTGGAGGGGTTGGTGACCATCGGGCCGACGGTCAACCGCTCGGTCTCGGCGAGGATGCGGCTGTAGATGACGAACGGCTCCTGCCACAGCACGCAGGAGTCGAAGGTCCAGCCATGGCTGAACCCGGCCCGTTCGGCGCGGATCATCCGGTCGATGAGCAGGCGGGCGGGCGGGTCGGTCTGCAGGACGAGGCCGATGTCCATGGATGGCTCCGGGAGGGGTGGGAGGGCGACCCGGGGCCGGCGTGCGCCGCGCGGCCCCGGGCGGGAGGGGGAGGGTTCAGGTCAGGTACTGGCAGGTGTCGCGACGCAGGAAGGCGCCGTGCCCGGCCCGGCCGAGCCAGCTGCCGTCGTCCACCACGACGGCGCCGCGGGAGAGCACCGTCCGTGCCCGGCCGTTGAGTCGGCGGCCCTCGTAGGCCGAGTAGTCCACGTTCATGTGGTGGGTGGCGGCGGAGACGGTCTGCACCGCAGTGGGGTCGTAGACGACCAGGTCGGCGTCAGCACCCGGCGCGATGGTGCCCTTGCGCGGGTGCAGCCCGAACATCCGGGCCGGGGTGGTGCACGCGATCTCGACCCAGCGCCGCCGGCTGATGCGCCCGTCCACCACCGCCTGGTGGAGCAGGTCCATCCGGTTCTCCACGCCGGGAAGGCCGTTGGGGATCTTCGAGAAGTCGCCTCGGCCGAGTTCCTTCTGCCCGACGTAGCAGAACGGGCAGTGGTCGGTGGAGACCACCTGGAGGTCGTTGGTGCGCAGCCCGCGCCAGAGCGCGTCCTGGTGCTCGCGGGGCCGAAGCGGCGTGCTGCACACGTACTTGGCGCCCTCGAAGCCGTCCGTTCCCTCCTCGGCGAGGTTGTCGGTGGAGAGGAAGAGGTACTGCGGGCAGGTCTCGCCGAAGACGTTGAGCCCGGCATCGCGGGCCTGGGCGAGTTCGGCGAGGGCGGAGGCGGCGGAGACGTGCACCACGTAGAGCGGACTGCCGGCCACCTGGGCGAGCTTGATGGCCCGGTGGGTGGCCTCGGCCTCCAGCAGTTCGCGCCGGACCTCGCCGTGGTAGCGCGGGGCGGTGTGCCCGGCGGCGAGGGCCTGTTCGACCAGGACGTCGATGGCGATGCCGTTCTCGGCGTGCATCATGGTCAACCCGCCGTTGGCGGCGCCGCGTTGCATGGCGCGCAGGATGCGGCCGTCGTCGCTGTAGAAGACGCCGGGGTAGGCCATGAACAGCTTGAAGGAGGTGGACTCGCCGGAGTCGACGAGCGTGTCCATCTCCTTGAGGACGGCGTCGTTGACGTCGGAGACGATGGTGTGGAAGGCGTAGTCGATCGCGCAGTTGCCCTCGGCCTTGGCGTGCCAGGTGTCCAGGCCCTCGCGCAGCGAGCCGCCGACGGGCTGGACGGCGAAGTCGACGATGGTGGTGGTGCCTCCCCAGGCGGCGGCGCGGGTGCCGGTCTCGAAGGTGTCGGAGGCCGCGGTGCCGCCGAAGGGCAGCTCCATGTGGGTGTGGGCGTCGACGCCGCCCGGGATCACGTAGTGGCCGGTGGCGTCGATGACGGTGTCGGCGGTCCAGGCCTCGGCGGCGGCGCTGCCGGTGGCGGCGAGCGCGACGATGCGTTCGCCCTCGATGAGGACGTCGGCGTGGAGTTCGTCGGTGGCGGTGATGACGAGGCCGCCGCGGACGACGGTGCGCTGCTGCGGGTCGCGGGTGGTCATCGCGGTGCTCCTCAGGCCTCGGCGAGCGGTCCGTAGGCGTCGGGCCGGCGGTCGCGGTAGAACGCCCACTGCTGGCGGACCTGTCCGATCAGGTCGAGGTCGAGGTCACGGACGACGAGTTCCTCCTCCTTGTCGGAGGCGACGTCGCCGACGAACTGGCCACGCGGGTCCACGAAGTAGGAGGTGCCGTAGAAGTCGTTGTCGCCGTACTCCTCGGTGCCGACCCGGTTGATGGCGGCGACGAAGTACTCGTTGGCGACGGCGGCGGCGGGCTGTTCGAGCTGCCACAGGTAGGCGGACAGGCCGCGGCTGGTGGCCGAGGGGTTGTAGACGATCTGCGCGCCGGCCAGGCCCAGGGCGCGCCAGCCCTCGGGGAAGTGGCGGTCGTAGCAAATGTAGACACCGACCTTGCCGACGGCGGTGTCGAAGACGGGCCAGCCGAGGTTGCCGGGCTTGAAGTAGTACTTCTCCCAGAAGCCCTTGACCTGCGGGATGTGGTGCTTGCGGTACTTGCCGAGGTAGGTGCCGTCCGCGTCGATCACGGCGGCCGTGTTGTAGTAGACGCCGGTCTGCTCCTCCTCGTAGACCGGTACGACCATGACCAGGCCGAGTTCGCGGGCGAGTTCCCGCATCCGGCGCACGGTCGGACCGTCCGGGACGGCCTCGGCCCAGCGGTAGTGCTCGGGCTCCTGGACCTGACAGAAGTACGGGGAGTTGAAGACCTCCTGGAAGCCGATGATCTGCGCGCCCTGGGCGGCGGCCTCGCGGGCGTACCGCTCGTGGAGCGCGATCATGCTCTCCTGGTCGCCGGTCCAGCGGGTCTGGACGAGCGCGGCACGGACGATCTGCGACATGGGTACCTCCGCAACTCCGCGGTCCGGCCGTGCGGTCGGGCCCGCGGTCTGAGGGTTGACGGGGCGGGTCTCTCCTGCGGTCCGCTCAGGGAGCCGCAGGGGTCTACGTGCGTAGAAAGCGATCTGTAGACGGTAGGCCTGGCCTCGGTGGCCTGACAATACGTTGGCGGTAACGCGTCTGGGGCGATCTTGTTACGCGGACACGCGGGTGGCCCTGGGTGGGGTGAAACGCTGATCTACCCCGCACACGCGTTCCTTACTCATTCGAGTGAAAGCGGGCGCCCTGGGTGCGGAATCGGCCACCACCGGGTAAGACGCCGATGGACGTCACGACGGGCCGCCGCGTCGGCACCCGGCGGCGTGAACTCGTGGATCTGGCAGGCGAATCGAACGACGACACGGCGACGACTCGGAGTGGCATCGGGACCAAGGGGGTGGTGTGGATGGCAGCGCTCGGCAAGCGCGCGGAGCGCGCTTCGGATACGGCGGGTGCGACGGGTACTTCGAGTACTTCGGCTACGGCCGTGGGCGACGGCCCGGTGGCGGCGGGGCGCCCGCCCGCCCTGCCAGCCTGGGCCGGCCTACTGCTCGCCCTCGGAGCGGTGCTGCCGCTCGCCCTCGGCTGGCTGCTGCACCACCGCCAGGCACCGCGGGTGCCGGAGGTCGCCCTGCGGCTGGCCGGTTCCCGCACCGCCGCCGAGGCGCTGGTCGGCGGGCGCACCGGGGACTACACGGCCGCCCTGCGCGCCGAGCTCTGGCCGGTCGCCGGGTACGGGCTGACGCTGGTGGCCGCTGCGCTGCTCGGTCGGTACGTGTTCGGCCGGCGGCGCGGGCGCGCCCTGGCGCTGGCGGTCGGCGAGGCCGGTCTGCTCGCGGCCGGCTGCGACCTCACCGGCAACCTGCTGCTGCGCGTCGCGCTCGACCACCACGGCTCCGACACCCCCTTCGCGGTGGCGGCCGCGCTCGCCACCGTCGCGTGGCTGCTGCTCCTGCCCGCCGGGGTGACGGCGGCGGGCGTGCTGCTGGTGACGGCCGCGCGGGCGGTGCGCGGACTGCTGTCCTCCGTGTCGAAGCCCGCGGTCGAGACGGACAGGACGGACGAGACGGACGAGGCGGAACGCCCGGCGCTGATCCCGCCCTGGCCGACGGCCGCCCGGCACGACGGGGACGCCCGGCACGACGGCGACGGCGGGCAGTCAGCTGAGGAGCCGCCGCCCGACGCCCACACCCACTGGCGCGACGCCGCGCGGGTGCCGCCCGGCCGCGAGCCCGCCGAGCTGGGCTTCTGCGCCTCGGGCGGCGGCATCCGCTCGGCCTGCGTCACGCTCGGCGCGCTCCAGGCGCTGCGCCCATGGCTCAAACGGGCCCGGTACCTGGTCTCCGTCTCGGGCGGCGGGTACACCGTGGGCGCGCTGCAGCTCGCGCTCAGCGACTCCGCCCCCGGCAGCCCGGTGCACGCCGTCTCGGGCCTGACGGCCGACACCGTGCTGGAGCCCGGCTCCCCGGAGGAGGACCACCTCCGTCGGCACGGCAAGTTCATCGCCGACGGCGCCGGCGAGTGGCTGGTCGCCCTCGGGACGCTGCTGCGCGGTGTGCTGTCGGCGCTCACCCTGCTGCTGGCCGCCGTTCTGGTGCTCGGCCTCGGACTCAGCCGCTTCTACCGCGCCGTCCCGCTCACCGATCTGCACGCCCTGGCGGCCGTCGGTCTGCGCCACGCGGGCGCCGTGCCGGGCGAGTTGGCCTTCCGGACGCCCGCGCTGGCCGCCCTCGCGGCACTACTGGCCGCGGCGGCCGGGTGCTGGCTGCTGTGGCTACTGGCCTTCCCGCCGCTCGGCTGGCACGCGCTGCTGCCGCGCACCCTGCGCCGGCTCTACTCCGCCGCGCTCGCGCTGGCCGCCCTGCTGGTCGTCGGGGTGCTGGCGATCCCCGGGCTGGCCTGGGGCGCCGTCCGGCTCCAACAGGCCCTGGCCGCCGGTCCGCAGCTGACCGGCGCCGGGCTCAGCCTGACCGTGGTGCTCAGCTACCTCGCCCTGTTGCTCGGCATACTCTGGCGCGACCGCCGGACGATCCGCAGCGGCGCGGCCGCGTTCGCCGGGGCGCTACGCGGCGCCGGCCGGTTCGGCGGCGGCCTGACCGCCAACCTGCCGCAGTACATCGTGGTGTGGGCGGCCCTCACCACACTGACGGCCGGCGCGCTGCTGGCCCTCGGCTGGGCGGTCGCCACCGGGTACGCCTGGCCGACGGCCGTGCAGGTACTGCTGCCGCTGGTGCTCACCGCGGTCGGGCTCAACCTCGACCAGACCTGGATGAGCCTGCACCCGTTCTACCGGCTGCGGCTGGCCTCCGCGTTCGCGGTCCGCCGGGTCACCGACGGCAGCCGGTCGTTCGCCCGCCGGTACGACTTCTACCGGGAGCAGACCTGGCTGAGCCACTACGCGGCCCGGCACCCCGACTTCCCACAGGTGATCTTCTCGGCGGCGGCCAACCTCTCCGGCAACTCCCGCACGCCGCCGGGCCGTCGGGCGGTCTCCTTCTCGCTCTCCCACGACTACGTGGGTGGTCCGGACGTCGGGTACGCCCGCACCGACCTGCTGGAGCGGCGCACCCGGCGACACATCGCCCGGGACCTCACCGTGCAGTCGGCGATGGCCGTCTCCGGGGCCGCCTTCTCCTCCGCCATGGGGCGCCAATCCCGCGTCTACCAGGGGCTGTTCGCTGTGACCAACGCCCGGCTCGGGACGTGGCTGCCCAACCCCGCGGTGCTCGGGCCGGCCTGGTCCGGCACCCCGGACTGGCGCCGCGCCGCGCAGCCAGCCGTCCGCCGGCTCCCGTACCAACTGCGGGAGCTGACGGGCCGGTTCCCGGAGGACGACCGCTTCCTGCTCACCACCGACGGCGGCCACTACGAGAACCTCGGACTGGTCGAGCTGCTGCGGCACCGGGTGCGGACGGCGGTGTGCATCGACGCCAGCGGGGATTCGGGCTACGCCGCCAACCTGGCCGCCGCGATCACGCTGGCCCGCGAGGAGCTGGGCATCGTGATCACCCTGCACCGGCCGGAGCTGCTGATCCCGGGCAGCACCACCGCCGACCGGAACGGCGGCGGAGCGCCCCTGCGCGGTCTGGCGGCCCAGCTCTCCGACCGGCTCTCCGCCCGCGGGGTGATCACCGGCGACATCCTCTACCCCCGCACCGACGGCCTCCCGGAGTCCGACCGGCACGGCACGCTGATCGTCCTCCAGGCTGTGCTGACCGCTGACATGCCGTACGAGCTGCACTCCTACGCGGTGGCCAACCAGGCCTTCCCGAACGACGGCACCAGCGACCAGTGGTTCAACCACCAGCAGTTCGACGCCTACCAGACGCTCGGCCGCTACCTGGGCGAGCAGGCCGGGCCGGTGATCGAGCAGGCCCTGTCGGCCGCCGCGGACGACTCCGCGGCGCCCGTCCCCGCACAGTCGCCGGGCGGCGCGTCCTCGGCGTCGGGCGGCGCGTCCTCGGCGCCGTCCGAGCACTCGGCTGCGGCGCCGCCGGCCGCGGCTCCCCTGGCTCCGCGCCGTCCTGCCGAGAGTTAACAGGGCGCAACAGACGGGCGCCCCGGCTTGACTTCGTCCGACCGGCTCGGAAAAGATCCGGTGCATGGACTCCGGCGCCACTCTGGTCTGCCGCCTGCACGTCGATCTGCGACGCCAGGCGAGTTCCATCTGTTCCTGTTGACCTTGCTCCTCCCCGCCGGTCCCGCCCTGTGACGTCTGCCAGGGCCCGCGCCGCGCACCCGTACCCGCAGTTCTGACTCCTGTCGTACTCCCGCCTCGCCCGACGGCACCGTGCGCGCCGTGCCGGGTCGCTCCGCCGACTCGCGCCCGCCCGGCACCACCGCAGCCGCCGGACCCGGCCACACCCCGCCGACGTTCCCGCCGCACCCGAGGACGCCCCATGAGCCTGGACCTCGTCTCCGAGACCTCGACGCACACCCCCGAGACATCCACCACCGAGCGCGCCCGCGCTCCACTGACCCCGAACTCCCTGCGGAGCATCGTCCGCGAGCTGGCCGAGCAACCCGAGCAGTGGATCCACCTGGTCCGCCTCTCCACCGAGGAGCGCTGGTACCAGCGCCTGGTGGCCGAGGACGACCACGAGGTGTGGCTGATCAGCTGGCTGCCCGGTCAGTCCACCGGCTTCCACGACCACGGCGGCTCGCGCGGCGCTTTCACCGTCGCGCTCGGCGAGTTGGAGGAGCTGTCACTCGGCGGCCCGGAGCAGGGCCTGCTGATCCGCCGGGTCCCGGTCGGCACCGCCCGCGCCTTCGGCCCCGAGTACGTGCACGACGTCCGCAACACCGCCTCCGGCCCGGCCGTCACCCTGCACGCCTACTCGCCCCCGCTCAGCTCGATGGCGCACTACGACCTGCGGGCCGGCGGGCTCGTCCGTACCTCGGAGGAAGGACCGGAGCAGTGGTGACCACGATCGACGACCTGGTGGCACGGGCCCGCGAGGGCGTCCACCGCCCCCGCGCCCAGGAGGCGTACCGGGCCCAGCTGGCGGGCGCGCTGCTGGTGGACATCCGTCCGGCGGCGCAGCGGGCGGCCGAGGGCGAGATCCCCGGCTCACTGATCATCGAGCGCAACGTCCTGGAGTGGCGGCTCGACCCGACCGGCAGTCACCGCATCCCCGAGGCCTCGGGTTACGACGTCGAGCTGATCGTGCTCTGCTCCGAGGGCTACGCCTCCAGCCTGGCCGCCGCCTCGCTGCGTGAGCTGGGGCTGTACCGGGCGACCGACCTGGACGGCGGCTTCGTCGGCTGGGCCGCTGCCGGGCTGCCGACCCGTCCGGGCGGCTGACGCCGAGGCCCCGACAGGGGCGGGTACGAAGGGCTCAAGCCGGGCCTGAGCCGGGCTCCACGGCGCGTGCCGGACGGTAAATCACAGACAGGAGATGATGCAGGTCATAGTCTTATCGGAGTTTCCGCCGGTCCGAAGCTGGGCAGCCACGCGGGCGGAAGAACGCCCGGGCGGTTGGACCCGCCGTCATACGAACGACCCGACCGAACGACCGACCGACACAGGCGCCGCCTCCCCGGGACGCCCTGACGAGGAAACACCCCGTGATCAGATTCGAGGGCGCAGGCAAGCGCCACCCCGACGGCACGATCGCCGTCGAGGGCCTGGACCTGGAGGTCCCGACCGGTCGGATAACCGTCCTGGTCGGACCGTCCGGCTGTGGAAAGACCACGCTGCTGCGCATGGTCAACCGGATGGTCGAGCCCACCTCCGGCCGGGTGCTGCTGGACGACACCGACGTCGCCCAGCTGGAACCCGCCAAACTGCGCCGCGGCATCGGGTACGTGATCCAGCAGGCCGGGCTCTTCCCGCACCGCAAGGTGATCGACAACATCGCCACCGTCCCCTACCTGCTCGGCTGGGACCGCAAGAGGGCCCGCGCCCGAGCCGCCGAACTGCTGGAACTCGTCGGACTCGCCCCGGAGACCGCCAGGCGCTACCCGTTCCAGCTGTCCGGCGGCCAGCAGCAGCGGGTCGGAGTGGCCCGCGCGCTGGCCGCCGACCCACCCGTGCTGCTGATGGACGAGCCGTTCAGCGCGGTCGACCCGGTGGTGCGCGCCGGGCTCCAGGACGAGCTGCTGCGGCTGCAGTCCGAGCTGCACAAGACGGTGCTGTTCGTCACCCACGACATCGAGGAGGCCGTCCGGCTCGGCGACCAGGTCGTGGTGCTGCGCGAGCACGGCCGGATCGCCCAGCTGGCCGACCCGCACACCTTGCTGACCACACCCGCCGACGACGGCGTGGCCGCCTTCCTCGGCCGCGACCGGGGCCTGCGCGGCCTCGGGCTGCGCCCCGCCAGCGCCGTCCCGCTGCGCCCGGTGGGCGAGGGAGTCCGTTACGGGGGCTGGGAGTTGGCCCTGGACGACGAGCGCCGCCCGATCGGCTGGATCGACCGCAACGCCGTCACCGCCGAGCTGCAGCCGGTGGCCGGATACCGCCCGGACACCGACACCCTGCGCACCGCCCTGGACGCCGCCGTCCTCTCCCCCGCCGGGGTCGCGGTCGCGCTGGACGGCGAGGGCCGGGCCGTAGGCACCGCGAGCCGCGAGGTGATCCTCGCCGCTCTCGCGCCGGCCGACCGAACCACCGACGCCCTCAAGAAGCGCGTCAGCCCCGACAAAACCCTCGACACCGACAAGACCCAAGGCAGCGGCAAGACCCTCAGCACCGACCGGACGGACGGAGCCGACGGTGGACGATGAACCGATCGTCCGCTGGTACTGGATCGGCGACCACCTCGGCTACCTCGGCCACCTGCTCGCCGACCACGCCCTGATCGCGCTGCTCCCGGTGCTCATCGGCCTGCTACTGGCCGTCCCGCTCGGACTGGCCTGCGCCCGGTTCCCCCGGCTGTACCAGCCGCTGTCGGCCGTGTTCAACATTGTCTACGCGCTGCCCTCGCTGGCCGTGTTCGTGGTGCTGATCCCCTACACCGGGCTCGCCACCCAGGCGACCGTGATGATCCCGCTCGCCTTCTACGCCCTCGCCGTCCTCCTGCCGACCACCGTGGACGGGCTGCGCGCCGTCCCGGAGTCCGTCCGGCAGGCCGCCACCGCGATGGGGTACGGGCCGTGGCACCGGCTGACCTCGGTCGAACTGCCCGCCGCCGTGCCGTACCTGATCGCCGGATTGCGGGTCGCCGCGGTGTCCAGCATCTCGCTGGCCAGTGTCGGCGCGCTGGTCGGGCGCGGCGGGCTCGGCTACCTGTTCATCGACGGCTTCCAGCGCACCTTCCCGACCCCGATCGTGGCCGGCATCGTGCTGATCGCCGCGCTCGCGCTGGTCGTCGACCTGCTGCTGGTGGCCGCCCGGCGGCTGCTCGCGCCGTGGGCCGTCCGGGAGAAGGGAGCGGGCTCGTGAACTGGCTCAACTGGCTGAGCGACTTCTTCTCCGCCCCGGACCGCCGCAGCGGCCCGGACTCGATCGTGCACCGGGTCTCCGAGCACCTGCTGCTCTCCGGCGAGGCCCTGCTGTTCGCGACCGTCCTGGCCGTGCCGGTCGGGCTGCTGATCGGCTACACCGGGCGCGGCGTCACCGCGGTCACCGCGCTGGCCGGTGCCGCCCGCGCCCTGCCCACCCTCGGGCTGGTGACACTCGCGGTGCTGCTCGCCGGGGTCGGCGACACCGCCGTGCTGATCCCGCTGGTCGCGCTCGCCGCGCCGCCGTTGCTGGTGGCGGCCGTCGAGGGGGTGCGGGGCACCGACCCGGACGTCCGGGACGCCGCGCGCGGCATCGGGCTGACCCACCCCCAGGTGCTCTTCCAGGTCTGCCTGCCGTCGGCCGCGCCGACCCTGCTGGCGGGCTTCCGCACCGCGACCGTCCAGGTGATCGCGACCGCCACGGTGGCCGCCTACGTCGGGCTGGGCGGCCTCGGCCGCTACGTCATCGACGGCCTGGCCACCCGCCAGTACGCGGTGACCGTGGGCGGCGCGCTGCTGGTGGTGCTGCTCGCGGTCGGCGCCCAGCTGTTCTTCGCCCTGCTCGCCCGGTTCGCGCTCCCGCCCGGGATGCGCGCCCAGCGCCGGGCCCGCTGAAGCCCTCCTCTCCCATCCGCTCCGGAAGGACAACTGTCACCATGTCGACATTGAAGAGAAGCAGGCGTGCCGTCCTCCTCGGCACCCTCGCCGCGCTCGCCCTGGGTGCGACCGCCTGCAGCTCCTCCAGCAGCAACCCGCTCGACGGGGGTTCGACCGTCGCGGCGGGCACCAGCGCCTCCGGGGGCGCCACGGCGGCCGGCGGCGGCTCCGGGTCGACGGTCGTCGTCGGCTCGGCGAACTTCCCGGAGAACGTCCTGCTCGGCTCGATCTACTCGCAGGCGCTCAAGGCCAAGGGCGTCAAGGTCGAGGAGAAGTTCAACATCGGCAGCCGCGAGGTGCTCTACGGGCAGCTGCAGAGCGGCAACCTGACGGTCCTGCCCGAGTACAACGGCGCGCTGCTCGCCTACCTGGACTCCAAGGCCACCGCCGTCACCACCCAGGACGTGAACGCGGCGCTGACCAAGACGCTGCCCGCCTCGCTGGCGATCCTCGACTCCTCGCCCGCCGAGGACAAGGACTCGCTCAGCGTCACCCAGGAGACCGCCGACAAGTACGGCCTCAAGAGCATCTCCGACCTGACCGCCAAGGCCGGCGAGTTCACCATCGGCGGCCAGCCGGAGTTCAAGTCCCGCCGCGAGCAGCAGTTCAAGGACGTCTACGGGCTTACCTTCAAGGAGTGGAAGCCCACCGCAGACACCACCGCGAACGCGCTCAAGGACGGCAGCATCCAGGTCGGCAACGTGTTCACCACCGACCCGAAGATCGTCCAGTACAAGCTCGTCCCGCTGACCGACCCGAAGAACGTCTTCGGCGCACAGAACATCACCCCGCTGGTCAACAAGGCGGGCGTGGACGCCACCGCGACGGCGGCGCTCAACGCGGTGTCGGCCAAGCTGGACACCGCCGGGCTGACGGGGCTGATGAAGCGCGTCGCGATCGACAAGGAGGACCCGTCGGCGGTGGCCAAGGACTGGCTGAAGGCCAACGGGCTCGGCTGACGACCCGTACGACGAATGAGCCGGACGGCGAACGGCTCGTGCGGTGGACGGCGGCGCGGAGGCAACGGCTTCCGGGCCGCCGTCCGCCGTCAGGCGGGACCTTCCCTTCGGCGCCGCGAACATGACAGTGTGGCGCCATGCGCACTCGTCTCCTCGCCGCCACCCTCACGGCACTCGCCGCGGTGAGCCTCGCTGCCTGCTCCAGCTCGGGATCGAGCTCGAGCAAGGCCACCACTGCGGCCGGCTCCCCCACCACCGCCGCCGCCACCGCCACCCCCTCCGACGCCTCGACCGGTTCGGCCGCCGCAACGCCCGCCGCCTCCGCGCCCGCCGCGACTGCTACCGCCGACGGCGCCACCGGCGCGCCCGCGGGCTCCTCGCCCGGCACGGACGGGTCGGCCCCCGCCAAGCCCGCACCGCCCGTCGATGCCGGACTGCCCGCCAAGCCGGACGCCGACCTGACCGGCAAGGTGGTCGCCGCGCTGAACGCCATCGACCCGGCGATCGTCGGCGGCAAGCCCGACCAGGTGGTGGAACAGGCCCGCAAGCAGTGCCAGTCGATGTACCAGTTCCCCAAGGACAAAGCAAAGCTGATCGAGCTGGCCAACCAGCACTTCACCTCGCCCGACCACCCGCAGGGCTTCGGCCCCGACACCGCCGCGAAGATCAACGACGCGCTGCGCACCACGCTCTGCCCGTCGCCGCGCTAGCGCGATCCGCACCCCCGAACCGCCCGGCGTCCTGAGCTCCGGGCAGCCGTGGCCGCGCCCCGCCCGTCGGGAGCGCGGCCATCGGCGTTCACGGACTCGGACTCACGGTTCACCCACCATCACGCCCAATACCCCGGCGGCCAATCCGTTCCCTTCGGCAGCCTGGGCCGTATGCTGACGAACAGTTAGGACCCTTGACAGACCAGTGGTCTAGTCCAAACATAAGCATGTCGATCCGACCGGGATGCACTGTGGGGGTGTGACCACCGGCGGCTGAGGCACCGCCCTGCCCTGCTCCGCTCCACCCCCGCTCCGTACGGCGTGCGCACGTCCACACCGTCGCCCGCCTCCACGCGAGTCGGTGGGTTCCGCACGCCCTTGTGTCCGCACCGCACTCCCCGGACCAGGGCCCACGCGGCCGACCCCACACGGCCGCCGATGCCCCGGACCGCTCCGACCTCCCCAACATCCCTCCCCACCACTCCTGTTGGAGAATCCATGCGTCTTCGCAGAACCGTCCAGGCCGTGCTGACAGCCTGTGTCACCCTGGCCGCCTCGGCCGGCCTGGTCGCCGCCGGGACGGGCACCGCCCAGGCCGCGACCCCGCTGCCCAGCCGGGTGTTCGCCCCCTACTTCGAGTCCTGGACGGGCCAGAGCCCCGCCACGCTGGCCGCGCAGTCCGGCGCCAAGTACCTGACCATGGCCTTCCTGCAGGCCGCCACCAAGGGCTCCTGCACCCCGTACTGGAACGGCGACACCTCCAAGCCGGTCTCCTCCTCTACCTTCGGCGCCGACATCGCCACCATCCGGGCCAACGGCGGGGACGTGATCCCCTCCTTCGGCGGCTACACCGCCGACAACACCGGCACCGAACTGGCCGACAGCTGCACCGACGTCAACCAGATCGCGGCCGCCTACGAGAACCTCATCACCACCTACGACATCAGCCGGATCGACCTCGACATCGAGGACAACTCGCTGACCAACATGGCCGGGATCGACCGCCGCAACAAGGCGATCAAGACCGTGCAGGACTGGGCCGCCGCCAACGGGCGCAACGTCCAGTTCTCCTACACGCTGCCGACCACCACCAGCGGGCTGGCCGACAACGGCCTCGCGGTGCTGCGCAACGCGGTCAGCAACAACGCGCGGATCGACGTCGTCAACATGATGACCTTCGACTACTACGACGGCGCCACCCACGACATGGCCGCCGACACCCAGACCTCCGCGCAGGGCCTGCACGACCAGCTGGCCAAGCTCTACCCGTCCAAGACCCCGGCACAGCTGTGGGGCTCGATCGGGATCACCGAGATGGTCGGCATCGACGACTACGGCGCGGCCGAGACCTTCACCGTGGCGAACGCCACCACGGTCTACAACTGGGCGGTGTCGAAGGGCATCAACACCCTTTCCTTCTGGGCGCTCCAGCGCGACAACGGCGGCTGCGTCGGCAAGGGCGGGGACGACTCCTGCTCCGGCGTCGCCCAGAACACCTGGGACTTCAGCCACATCTTCGCGCCGTTCACCAGCGGCTCGACGGTGACCAACGACTTCTCCGTCGCGGTGAACCCGAACTCCGGTACGGTGTCGCCCGGTTCGTCCACCTCAGCGAGCATCGCGACGGCGGTGACCGCCGGTTCGGCGCAGAGCGTCAACCTCTCGGTCAGCGGCGCCCCGGCGGGCGTCACCGCCACCGTCACCCCCGGCAGCGTCACCGCCGACGGCAGCGCCACGCTCGACATCTCCACCACCTCGGCGGTGGCGCCCGGGAGTTACCCGCTGACCGTGACCGCCACCGCGCCCTCCGGCACCCACACCGCGACCTACTCGCTGGCCGTCACCGGGACGGCTCCGTCGACCGGCCTGGTCAACGGCGACCTGGAGACCGGGAGCCTGGCCCCGTGGACCTGCCAGAGCGGCGGCGCCGTGGTCTCCACCCCGGCCCACTCCGGCTCCCACGCGCTGCAGGCCGCGCCCGGCGCGAGCCGGACCGGCGAATGCACCCAGACCGTGACGCTGAAGCCCAACACCAGCTACACCCTGAGCGGCTGGGTGCAGGGCAACTACGCCTACATCGGCGTCAGCGGCGGTGCCACCGCGAGCACCTGGGCCAGTTCCTCGGGCTGGACCAAGCTGTCCGCCCCCTTCACCACCGGCACCTCCGGCACCGTGACGGTGTACCTGCACGGCTGGTACGGGCAGGGCAATGTCTACGGGGACGACTTCTCGATCTCCTAGTGGCTGTGGACTGACGGCAAACGCGCAACAGATAACGGCTGACAGATTTCAACATCTGTCAGCCGTTATCTGTTCGCCGACAGCCGTCACCCCGCCGTGGTCCGCAGGCGCCCCGGCCGGCACATCGTCACGTACGCCACCAGCGCCAGCACCCCGCACCCCAGCACCACCACCGCCAGCAGCACCGCCGACGGCCGTCCGCCGAGGCTGCTCAGCGGCGCGACCAGCGCGCCGCTGAGGAAGTTGCCGGTGCCCAGCAGCGCCGAGGCCGTACCCGCGACCTGCGGCTCGACCAGGCTCAACGCCTGGGCCGCCGTGTTCGGCAGGACCACCCCGAGGCTGCCCATCAGCACGAACAGCGGCGGGCAGAACCCGGCCAGCCCGAAGTCCCAGACCGTTGTCAGCAGCACCAGCGCCACCCCCGCCGCGACCGCCGTGGCGAGTCCGCCCAGCATCAGTGCCCGTGCCGTGAAGCGCGGGGCCAGCACCCGCCCGTTCAGCTGGGTCATCACCACGATCGACAGCGAGTTCAGCCCGAACAGCAGACTGTAGGTCTGCGGCGAGACCTGGTACACGTGCTGCAGCACCGTCGACGACCCACTGATGTAGCCGAACAGCGCACCGAAGGACAGCGAGCTGGTCAACGCCAGCCCCAGGAAGGGCAGCCGGCGCAGCAGCCGCCCCATGGTGCGCAGCGCCGCGCCCGCCCCGCCGCCGTTCCGGGCCTGCGGCGGCAGCGTCTCGCGCAGCGCGCCGAACGCGGCCAGAGTGAGCAGCAGTCCGAGCGCGGTCAGCGCGCCGAAGGTGCCGCGCCACGAGGTGAACCGCATCAGCTGCGCGCCGATGATCGGGGCGAGGATCGGCGCCAGCCCTGATATCAGCGCGATCGAGGCGAGGAAGCGCAGCATCGCCACGCCCTGGAAGCGGTCCCGGGCGACGGCGCGCCCGATGACCAGCCCCGCCGACCCGGCCGCGCCCTGGACGAAGCGGGCGGCGATCAGCACCGACAGGTTGGGCGAGAACACGCACACCACGCTCGAGACGGTGTAGACGACCAGCCCCACCAGCAGCGGCGGGCGGCGCCCGAAGCGGTCACTGAGCGGCCCGAAGAGCAGCTGACCGGCCGCGACCCCGAACATCGAGAAGGTGAGGGTGAGCTGAACGGCCGCCGGTTCGGCCGTCAGATCCTGGGCGATCGCCGGCAGACCGGGGAGGTAGAGGTCGGTGGTGAGTGGGCCGAGCGCGGTGAGTCCGCCGAGGACCGCGATCGTCGCCCGGCCGGCACCGGCCCGGCCGACGACGGGCGAGGTGCCGGATGCCGGTGCGGTCGATACGGGTGCGGTCGATGCCGGGACGGTCGATGTGGGAGCGGTCGACGTGTCGTCGGCGGGGCCGACGGTCGGGCCGGGCATGGCTCTCCTAACGGACGCGGTGACGTGGGTTCGTTCGCGCTCCGTCCTATCGCAGCCCGACGAGGGGAACGACGGCAGGGGTGCGCCCGGGCGGATCCGCCCACCGGTCGGTCGCGGCGCGCGCACGACTCTCGACACGCGCACGACGACGGCCCGCCCGCACCTTCCGGTGCCCGGCGGGCCGTTCCACTCCCTGGTCAGGACGGCTGATCCGGGATCAGCGCCCGGTCAGCACCCTCAGTGCTTGGCGACGTGCTCGGCTCGAAGGGCCGCCTGCAGCGCCGCGCCGTCCTGCCACGCGTAGAGCTGGTTGCCGGTGAGCGTCACATTGTAGTGCCCGCAGGTGCCGCTCGCCTTGGTCGCGATGCTCTCCGGGAACCAGCCCGCCTTCAGCGAGAGCGGCACCGGGTGCGGGCCCTTGCCCGGCAGCCCGGCGGTGCAGCCGGCGGGCAGTCGGCCCTCGGGGAGGGTGGCGCGCAGCAGGCGGTCGTCGCCCGAGGTGGACATCACGTACTTCACCGAGGAGGCGTTGTCGGGCAGCCAGGTGGGCATCGAACGGCGGTCGGCCTTGGCCTGGGACCCGCTCTCGTACGAGGCCTGCTCCTGATGACGCCCGTCCCACCACTCGGACACCCGCGGGCCGATTGCCACGGCGGCCACGGCAACGGCCATGCCGGTGCCCGCGACTCCCAGCGCGACCTTGCTCACGATGCCCTTCATACCCGACTTCCCTCTCCGTGTCCGGTGCCGATGTGTCGGTTGCCGGAGCGACCGTGCTCGGTCCGTCCGGACCGTCCGGCGGAGCGGTCCGCCGTCCGGGTGTATCCATCCTGGCCCGGACCGCCCCGTCGGATCGTCACCACGAGGTCGCGATCTTGCACCCAACCCACGGGGTACCGTCTCCACCTTCAGGCGTATGTCCGGCGGCCCGGTCCCCGAGGTAGTGGGTTCGGGCCTGCGATCGAGCGTGACTCAATCGCGGGCCCGCCGCAGTACGGCCTGCTGCACCCGGGGGGAACGGACCGCCCCGAACGGACCGCCCCGGACACGCTGCCGGACGGTGCAGCGGCAGGTCAGACCGTTGCGGGCACCGGCCGAGCGACCGGGAAGGGGCGCCCGTCGAGGGTCCAGTGCGGGTCGATGGGACGCAGCAGCGAGGCGTACACCTGGGCGGCGACGTCGGGGTGCCGGATCTCGCCGGTGGGCGGGCCGGCCGGGATGTCGTGGCCGGCGCAGGCGACCCAGGCGGTCCGCTCCTCGACGGTGCGGCCGCCGTGACCGCCGGCGTCGACGTGCCCGTGGTCGGTGACGACGATGACGGTCCACTGCTCCTCGGCGTAGCTCGCCCGGCCGCGGACGGCGTCGAGCAGACGGCCGAGGCGCTCGTCGGCGGTGCGCATCGAGGCGCGGTACTCCTCGCCGCAGCCGAGGAAGTGGGCGGTCTCGTCCACGGCGCCGAGGTAGACGAAGGAGGCCTCGGGGTCGGCGGTGGAGAGGACGTGGACGGCCTCCCGGGTGACCTCCTCGTCGACGGTCTCCCAGGCCTCGGGGGTGTCCTCGGCCGGGGCTGTGTAGGAGAGCCGACCGGGGGCGCGGAAGAGCGGGCCGCCGGACTCGTTGATCATCAGCGGGTCCCAGCCGGCCGCGACGAAGGTGCGGCGGCGGTCGCCGCGGTTGAGGCGGGTGGCGAAGTCGGGGAAGACGTCGAGCCGGTTGCCGCCCAGGTGGTTGCCCCAGACACCGTGCTTGGCGGGCTCGACGCCGGTCACGATGGTGGCCCAGCACGGCCCGGACATGGTGGGCGTGGTGTCCGCGACGGTGACCGGCACCAGGAACCCGGCTTCGGCGACCTCCTGGAGGCGCGGCATCGCCACCTCGGCCAGGTAGTCGTGGCGGACTCCGTCGATCCCGACGACGAGCACGCGGGGGCGGGGCCACTGAGCTGGGGACATGGCGGGGCTTCCTTTCGGTCGTGCGCACCCGGCCGCGCCCGCCGAGGGCGCCGCCGACCGCGCCATGCTTCACCGCCCGCCGTACCGTTCGGCGTCGTCCCGTCGAACGGAGGGTGTCTGCGAGGTGTCGGGGTCTGTCGCGTCAGCTTTCGGTCGGCCGTCGGTCGGCCGTCGGTCAGGCCGGCTTTCGGTCAGCCGTCGGTCGGCGGGCGGACGAAGCGGCGGTCGGCCTCGGCGAGTTCGGCGGCCGGTCCGGCGGCACGCAGCACCACGTCGAGCACCCGCTCCGGGTCGGCGGCGTAGCAGTGCGCGAACCAGGGCAGGTTGGCCTCGACCACGGCCCAGTGCTCGGCCGGGTCGTACGGGTCGGCGACCGGACCGACGTCCAGGGCGACGGCGCTGGGCAGGGTGTCGCCGATGGCGTCGAGCAGGCGGCGGGCGAAGGCGGCGGCCCCGTCGGTCAGCGGCGCCGGGTCGAGCCGGCCGAAGCGGGCGTAGCGGCTACCGGTGAGCACCTCGCCGTCGCGGACGAACAGCCGGTACTCGGCGGCGAAGGTCACCGGTGCGCTGACCAGGACGGGGGTGTCGGGGCCGATCCGCTCGCCGGTGCGCGGCAGCCGGGAGCCGTCCGGGTAGACGGCGGGCGGGATCGACTTGTCGGCAGGCGGCTTGACGAAGACCGGGTGGCGCAGCGTCCAGGCCTCGGCGAGGGTGGTGAGTTCGATCCGGCGGCGGGTGAACTCCTCGGGGAGGCGGGCGAGCCAGTCGTCCTCGGGTTCGAGCAGGGCGAGGCCGAGCGGCGCGGCGATCCGGGCGGCGGCGAGCGGGCCGCCGTACCAGTGGACTGGCCGCCCGGCGAGCCGCCCGACCGTGCCCGGGCCGTCCAGGACGGCGGTGGTCAGTCCGCGCCGGACGGCGGCCTCGGCGAGCAGGGCGGTGGTGCTGGTCCGCTGGGCGGAGGTGAGCAGGACCCGCCCCACCGCATCCGTACCGGCCGTGCCGGAACGCGCCGTGCCCGGACGCGGCGCACCCGTGCGCGGTGTCACGGCTGTGGCCGGAACTCGTGGACGACCTCGATCCGGCCGACGATGTGCCGGTTGAACTCCGCCAGCTCCTCGGCAGGCACCCAGAGTTCGAGGATGGTCCGGCCGCCGGCCTGCTGCACGGGGTAGCGGGCCAGGAAGGCGGTCTCGACCTTGAAGCGGGTCACGTAGCCGACGCCGGAGGCGGGCACGTTCCAGTCGCGGGCGATCCGGATCGCGTAGTCCTCATTGAGGACGGGGTAGAAGATCGGCTGCTCGGGCAGCCTCGGCGGCCAGGCGCGCCAGTCGGCGGTCTCGACCAGCGCCAGCTCCTCGGGCCCGGTGGGGCGCCAGAGGGTGGTGGTCGGGGGCGTCCGGGTCGTCCCGGTGGTCTGGCCGTTCATGGCGGGAACGGTAGCCGGGCCGCAAGGGGCCCGGCTACCGGATTTCCGCTGGTCGACGGGGCGGACGGGCCGTCAGCGGTAGGCGGACTCGCCCGTGATGGCCTCACCGAGGACCAGGGTGTGGATCTCGCTGGTGCCCTCGTAGGTGAGCACCGACTCGAGGTTGTTGGCGTGCCGCAGCACCGGGTACTCGGTGGTGATGCCGTTGGCGCCGAGGACGGTCCGGGCGCTGCGGGCGATCTCCAGCGCGGTGCGGACGTTGTTGAGCTTGCCGAAGCTGATGTGCGGCGGGCGGGCCGCACCCTCCTCCTTGAGCCGGCCGATCCGCAGCGCCACCAGGTAGGCCTTCTCGACCTCCAGCATCATCTCGACCAGCTTCTGCTGGGTGAGCTGGAAGCCGGCGATCGGGCGGTCGAACTGGATCCGGCTCTTGGCGTAGTCGAGGGCCGCGGTGTAGCAGTCGCGGGCGGCGCCGACGGTGCCCCAGAGGATGCCGTAGCGGGCCTCGTTGAGGGAGGAGAGCGGTCCGCGTAGGCCGGTGACCCCGGGCAGCACGGCGTCGGCGGGCAGCACCACCTCGTCGAAGGCGAGCTCACTGGTGACCGAGGCGCGCAGCGAGAGCTTGCCGTGCACGTCGGTGGCGGTCAGGCCGCGGGTGCCGCGCTCGACCAGGAAGCCGCGCACGCCCTGCTCGGTCTGCGCCCAGACCACGGCGACGTCGGCGATGCTGCCGTTGGTGATCCACATCTTGCTGCCGGACAGTACCCAGTCGCCGCCCTCGCCGCCCTTCTGGACCGCCCGGGTGCGCATGTTGGCCGGGTCCGAGCCGAAGTCGGGCTCGGTGAGGCCGAAGCAGCCGATCAGCTCGCCGGCCGCCATGCCGGGCAGCCAGCGCTGCTTCTGCTCCTCGGAGCCGAAGGCGTGGATCGAACGCATCGCCAGGGAACCCTGGACGGACACGAAGCTGCGCAGTCCGGAGTCGGCCGCCTCCAGCTCCATGCAGGCGACCCCGTAGGCCACGGCGTCGGCGCCCGCGCAGCCGTAGCCGTCGAGGTGCATGCCGAGCACACCGAGGGCGCCGAGTTCGGGGGCGAGTTCACGGACCGGGAAGACGCCGCGCTCGAACCAGTCGCCGATGTGCGGGCGGATCCGCTCCTCGGTGAACTTGCGGACGGTGTCACGGATCAGCCGCTCCTCGTCGGAGAGGAGGTCGCCGACGGCGAGCAGGTCGGACGGGTCGATCCGGGGCGGCTTCGTCATTGAAGCTCCTTAATACTCTCGGCAGAATGTGGCGGAATATGCGGGATGTTCGGTGGTCGGCCGGGTGCCGGGTACCGGGAGTATCGCGCACGCGGCCGGGCGTCGGACGGACGCGAAGGCGTGAGGAAAGCGACACGGGGAGGCGGGACATGGCGCGTTGGGCGCTGGTGGTCGAGGAGACGGTCGGCATCGGCAGGGACCGGACCTGGGGCACCAAGGTGCTCGGCGAGGTCGAGGGCACCCGCGAGGAGGCCGTCGCGGAGCTACGGCGGATCGTGCCGACGTACACCCCGGATCACCCGATGAGCACCCGGCGGAGGACGCTCCTCCGGGACGGGGACACCTATCTGCTGATCTCGCAGGGGAGCATGCGCAACTACCACTGCGTGTTCAAGGTGTGGGAAATGCTGTGGGACAGCAAGCGGCCGGAGGTGCAGGCGGAGCGGTTGACGGAGGAGTGACCGGCGCGGTTGGGGCGCACAGCGTCGGCGAACGGACGACAGCGAACGGATGACAGATTTCGAAATCTGTCATCCGTTCGCTGAAAGTTGTCAGCTGTTCGCCGCCGGCCGTCTGCGACCCGCCGTCACGCCACCCCGCACAGCCGCAGCAGCGCCGTGGTCGCCGCGCCCGCGACGACCACCACCGGGAAGGGCGCCCGACGCCAGGCGAGCACCCCGGCGACCAGCACTCCCGCCGGGCGCGCCCACCCCGCGAAGCCGTGCCCCTGGGTCAGCGCGCCGGTCGCCACCAGCGCGACCAGCAGCACCGCCGCCGCGACGGCCAGCAGGTGCCGGAGCCGATCCGAGAGCGCGAGCCGGTGCCCCAGCAGCGGCCCGGCCGCCCGGTAGGCGTACGCCCCGACCGCCAGCAGCAGGATGGCGTAGAGCGGCATCATCGGACGTCCTCCTTCACAGCCACGACGGCGGCCTCCGGCCCCTCCGCCTCCTTCACTCCCGGCCGGCCCGCGAACAGCAGCCCGACCAGGGCGAGCAGCACGGGCACCCCGGCCGGCACGAACGGCGTGGCCGCGACGGCCACGACCGCGCCCGCCACCGCCGCCGTACGAGTCCCACGGTCCGCGAGCGAGGGCAGGCAACCCCAGCGTGGAGACGCTCTGGGCGCTCGGGGTCGCACTGAACGTGCCCTTCAGCCGACTGGTCGACCCTCCGCGCCCGACGGTCAAGGTGCTCCGGGCCGGGGAGGGCCCGGTGACCCACTCCGAGCAGGCCAACTACGCGGCCACCGTGCTCTCCTCCTGCCCGCCGAACGCCCGGCGCGACATCTACCGGATCGAGGCCCAGCCCGGCGAGACCAGGGCCTCCGACCCGCACGTGTCCGGCACCGTCGAGCACGTGATGATCGGCTCGGGCCGGGCCCTGGTCGGCCCGACCGAGGCACCGGTCGAGCTGGGCCCGGGAGACTACATCAGCTACCCGGGCGACGCTCCGCACCTGTTCCGCGCCCTCGCGCCGGACACCCTCGCGGTGATCGTGATGGAGCACATCTGACGAACCACCGCCCACCTCCCTCCCCCGGACGACCCGGGCCGGCTTACTTCAACAGCCCGTCCAGAAACGGGTTTCCGAACACCCGGTACGGGTCGTACCGGTCCAGTACGGCGACCGCCTCGTCCCAGCCCGGCCCACCCCCGGCGCGCAGGCTGTCGGGGATGACCCGGCCGAGCAGGTCCGGGTCGGACCAGGCCGCGTCGGCGGTGTAGGCCCAGCCCTTGGACCACTCGACCCGCACGCCCGCCCGGGTGCCGTCGAAGGTGCGCAGCAGCCACTGCTCCAGGTCCCGGGCGAAGCGTTCCAGGCCGGGGGTGCCGGGGAAGGCGAGCACGTCGAGCCAGACCGCGGTGTCCCACTCCGGCCGGTCGGCCCGGGGCCGCAGCGCGGACAGCAGTGGGGGCCGGGCTCCGGGGACGCCGGCGTACGCGGGGTCCTCCAGGCCGGTGACCCGGATCTCCACCGCGCCGTTCACCGGGAACTCGCCCCTGGCCTGGTACTCGCCGAGCAACTGCCGGTAGTAGGCGGCGAATTCGCTGACCACCCACTGCAGGTCGGATCGCTTGGCCAGGACCGCGTAACCGTTGGCGGTGACCCGCAGCGTGGTGGGCCGAACGTACTGCAGCAGGGTGCGCGAGGGGCCCCAGAGGTCGGAGCACAGGCCGCCGGCGAGCAGGTGGGTGATCAGGTCGCCGGTGAGCAGGTCGCGCAGCAGTCCGCCGGAGAGCAGGACGTCGGTGAGGTCGCCGGTGAGCGCCACCTTGGCGATGAGGTACTGGAGTTGGCCGAACAGCGGGGCCGATCCCCAGGCTCCGCTGACGATTTGGCCGGCCAGCTGGGCGACCGGTTCCGGAACGCTGTCCGAGAAGGGGTAGTTGTAGGGCTGGTCGACGGCCTTCGAGGCGAGCGGCTTGGTCGGGGTGACGGTCCAGGTCTTGAGCCACGGGTACTCGGTGTAGGCGAACCAGATCGCCTCGACCCGGCCGTCGCGCTCGACGAAGTCGGCGAGGGTGCGCGGACCGCCGCCGCCCAGCAGCCCTCCGAGAAGTCCGCCGCCGCTGCCGCTGCCGCTGCCGGGACGGGCGAACAACTCGGTGGCCGGGATGTCGAGTCGACTGACGCAGCGCAGCGGCCGGTCCGCCCCGGCCCGCAGCACCACCTCGGTGAGGAAGGCCCGGCCCAGGTGCACCAGGAAGGCGGCGCTGTCGGCCTCGGCGCGGTCGAAGGTGCGCAGCGTGTAGCGGCCGGTGGCCGGGTCGAGGACGACGGCGGTGAGCCGGACCACCTGGTTGCTGACCGAGCCGTAGCCGTGCCCGTCCGGCCGCTGTTCACCGGCCGCGGGGGCGGCCGTGCCGTGGCCGCCGATGGCGAGCACGCCGCCGACGGTGAGGTCGCCCGGGGCCGGGCAGGCCGTCAGGCCGAGGCCGCGGTCGGCCAGGTGGGCGAGCAACGCCTCCATGCTCGCGCCGGTCTGCGCCCGGACGGTGGTGGGCGAGTCGGCGGTGAGGGCGGTGAGGTGGCGGCTGGTGTCCAGGAGCAGGACGCGGGCGCCGTCCGGGGTCCCGTTGGCGACGGTGAGCGGCGCCCAGGTGTGCCGGTAGCCGGTGGCACGCAGCCGCCAGCCGTTGGCGTGCGCCCAGTCGGCCAGCGCCGGGACCTCCTCGGGGGTGCGCGGCGCGCAGGTCCACAGCTGGTCGGTGCGGATCTCGCCGGACCAGTTCTGGAAGACCCGCTGGAAGAGTTCGGTGCCGGCGGGCAGGCCGGGCGGTACGGGCGTGGCGGCCTCGGCACTGTCCGGGCCGACGGTGCCGCGCAGCAGCCAGGCCGCGCCGCCGAGTGCCGCCGAGGCGCCGAGCAACTGCCGTCTGCTCAGACCGCTCCCCCGGCCGCTCCCCGGCTCATTCCCCGCTCCGCCGTTCACACCGTGTCCTGTGGTCATCCTGGTCCGCCCCCTGCGCCTGCGCCGGTGTCCCCCGGTCCGTCCTGCGGCGTTCCGGGGCGGGCCGGTGTCCGCCCGGCCCCGGTCAGGAGCGTACGAAGCGCCGTACGGCCGTTTGAAGCGATCCGGCCGGGATCTCACTCCTTCGAGTGATCACAGCCCGAACGGCTGCGGACCTCCCCGGCGGCGGTGCTCAGCGCGGCGCCGCGAGGGCGGCCTCCGCGCAGCGCTGCCACCGGTCGGCCGCCGAGCCGGGCACGCAGACCCAGTCCTTCATCGGCCGCCCGCCCGCCGGGTCGAACAGGTGCGCCCCCGTCAGCGCGAGGGCCTCCGCATGCTCCGCCGAGTCCCGGCCGAGCCGGCAGACCAGCTCGTCCCCGTTCAGCCCGGCGAAGGCCTTGCCGTCGGGGTCCTTCAGGCAGGGCATGCCGAACATCTGCGAGCGACGGGCACCGCGGGGCGCGAGTTCCTCGGCGATCGCCTCGTAGTGGGCGACGGCGTCATCGTTGCTGGTCATGCCGCCATGGTGGAGCCCGGCCGGGCGGGCGGCCACCGCAGCCGCCCCGGGTTCCCGGTCCTTGCCGGGCTCATCTGCGGACGCATAGGTTGATCTTGACCACCGACTCCCACCGCCCGGAGGCCCCGCCTTGCCCTCGTCCTCGTCGCTGACCGTCACCGTCGCCCAGCCCGTCTGCGCCGAGCCCGGCCGCCCGGACACCGTGTCCGTCAACGTCGAGCGGCACGCCGAGGCGGTCCGCGCGGCCGGGACCCGCCTGGTGGTCTTCCCCGAGCTGTCGCTGACCGGCTACGACCTGGCCGCCCCCGCCGTCGACCCGGCGGACCCTCGGCTCGCCCCGCTGGTCGAGGCCTGCGCCGCCGCCGGCGCCCTCGCCCTGGTCGGCGCGCCGGTCGCGGAGGCGGACGGGCGCGAGGCCATCGCCACCCTGGCGGTCACCGGCGAGGGCGCCACCGTCGTCTACCGGAAGATGCGCCTGCACGGCGAGGGAGAACCCGACCGCTTCGCCCCGGGCGAGAAGCCCGTCGTGCTGGAGCTGGACGGCCTGCGGCTCGGCCTCGCGGTCTGCGCCGACGCCGCCGACCCGACCCACGCCGAGGAAACGGCCGCGCTCGGCATCGACGCCTACGTCGCCTCCGCCCTGTACGGCCCGGGCGCCGCGCAGGCCGAGCGGCGGGACGCTCACTGCCGGGCCCGCGCCACCGCGCACGGGATCCAGGTCGTGCTGTCCACCAGCGCGGGGCTGACGGGCGTGTTCCCGGACAGCTCGGGCGGTTCCGGCGTCTGGGCGGCGGACGGGTCGCTGGTCGTCCAGGCCGGCACCGAGCCGGGCGAACTGGTCCGGGCCGAGCTGACCCGGCTGTAGCGGCGCCGCCGGCGGATCACCGGTGGATCATTCGGCCCCGGGTGGAAATACCCGGGGCCCGCGCGCGGCTGTCGTGATCGGTGAATCAGTGGATCGGCGGATCAGTACCGGATCGGCGGATCGGTGGACCCGTGACCGGGCCGAGCGGGCCCGTACAGGAGGTGCAGCGCGCGATGGGTGACGAGCGGGAGAAGTCGCAGGACTACCGGGTCGAGCACGACTCGATGGGCGAGGTGCGGGTGCCGGCCGACGCGAAGTGGCAGGCGCAGACCCAGCGGGCGGTGGAGAACTTCCCGGTGTCCGGCCAGCGGCTGGAGCGCGCGCACATCGCCGCGCTGGCCCGGATCAAGGCGGCCGCGGCCCGGGTGAACGCCCGCCTCGGGGTCCTGGACGAGGAGACGGCCGGGGCGATCGCGGCGGCGGCCGAGGAGGTCGCGGAGGGCCGCTGGGACGACCAGTTCCCGGTGGACGTGTTCCAGACCGGTTCGGGCACCTCGTCCAACATGAACGCCAACGAGGTGATCGCCACCCTGGCCGGTGAGCGGCTGGGACGGCCCGTCCACCCGAACGACCAGGTGAACGCGAGCCAGTCGTCCAACGACGTCTTCCCCTCCTCGATCCACATCGCCGCGACCGCCGCCGTCACCCACGACCTGATCCCGACGCTGGAACACCTGGCGGAGTCGCTGGAGCGCAAAGCGGCCGAGTTCGCGCAGGTGGTCAAGTCGGGCCGCACCCACCTGATGGACGCCACGCCCGTCACGCTCGGCCAGGAGTTCGGCGGCTACGCGGCGCAGGTGCGGCACGGGCGGGAGCGACTGCTGGCGACGCTCCCCCGGGTTGCCGAACTGCCGCTCGGTGGAACGGCGGTGGGCACCGGCATCAACACCCCGCCCGGCTTCCCGGCGGCGGTCATCGAGGAGGTGGCCCGCGCCACCGACCTGCCGCTGACCGAGGCCCGGGACCACTTCGAGGCGCAGGGCGCACGGGACGCGCTGGTCGAGCTGAGCGGTCAACTGCGCACGGTGGCGGTCGGGTTCACCAAGATCGCGAACGACCTGCGGTGGATGGGGTCCGGCCCGCGCACCGGCCTCGGCGAGATCAACCTGCCGGACCTGCAGCCGGGTTCGTCCATCATGCCGGGCAAGGTGAACCCGGTGCTGCCCGAGGTGGTGCTGATGGTCGCCGCCCAGGTGGTCGGCAACGACGCGACGGTGACGCTGGCCGGCGCGAGCGGCAACTTCGAGCTGAACGTGATGCTCCCGGTGATCGCCCGCAACGTGCTGGAGTCGGTGCGGCTGCTCGCCAACAGCGCGCGACTGCTGGCCGACCGGACGGTGGACGGCATCACCGCCAACGTCGAACGGGCCCGCGAGTACGCGGAGTCCTCGCCCTCGGCGGTGACGCCGCTGAATCGGTACATCGGGTACGAGGAGGCGGCGAAGGTCGCCAAGCAGGCACTGGCCGAGCGGAAGACGATCCGTCAGGTGGTGCTGGAGCGCGGGTACGTCGAGCAGGGCAAGCTCACCGAGGAGCAGTTGGACCAGGCGCTGGACGTGCTGCGGATGACGCACCCGTAGGCGCTTGCGCAGGCGCGCCCGTCGGACGTGCGCCGGGGCGCGGCGGGCTCACACCCTCCGCGCCCCGGACACGGGCTGTGGGGAAGATCAGCCCTTGGCACGGCCGGCCCGGCCGAGCCGCATCGCTGCTCCGTTCGCTGTGATCGTGGCCATCGAGATCGCCGCGAGGCCGAGCAGGAACATCACGGCACCGACGATGACGCAGGTGACGATGTTCCTGCCGATCGCGACGGACCCGGAGACGGCCCAGGGGGAGATGATCGTCCAGACACCGAGCGCGGCGGCCGCCCAGGCCCGCGCGTGCGTCCGTTCGTAGGCCGATCCGTAGCCGGCCATCAGCGCCGTGTAGGCCAGACCCACGATCAGGCTGGTCACGGTCAGGGTGGTGAACGCGTTGAAACCGACGATCCACGGCGATGCCGCCAGGAAGAGGCCGGCCAGTACGGCCAGGGCTTCGACGCCCTGGGCGCGGGGAGTCAGGGTGACCCGCTCGTAGTGCTCCCGGAGTTCGACGATGTCCGGGTGGTGCTCCATGCCCGTAGGCATATGGGTTGCCACCGATACCACCTCCATGTGGTTCGGACCAGGGAAGGGGCTTGCCCCGTACCTATTCTGGCGCTTCTCCACCGTTTTGCACCCGATGGTCGGGAATGACCGATAACCATCCGATCACGCCGGTGACCTGCGTCTCAACACTCCAAGGGCCCATTGCCTATGCAACTCGTTGCATAGCAGGATGCGGGCATGGCACTGGAGCACGCGATCCTCGTCTCGCTGCTGGAGCAGCCCGGCTCCGGCTACGAGCTGGCCCGGCGCTTCGACCGCTCCATCGGACGCTTCTGGACCGCCACCCACCAGCAGATCTACCGGGTGCTGCGGCGGATGGAAGCGGACGGCTGGATCGCGGCGGAGGAGGTCGCACAGGACGGCCGACCGGACAAGAAGGTCTACTCGGCGGCCGAGCCGGGCCGGGCGGCACTGGCCGACTGGCTGCGCGAGCCGGTCGAGCCGGAGACCGTACGGCACGAACTCGCGGTCAAGATCCGCGCCGCCGCCTTCGACGACCCGGCCGCGTTGGTCTCCGAGGTCGAGCGGCACCGCGAGAGTCACGCCGCCCTGCTCGCCCGCTACCTGCACGGCGAGCAGCGGGACTTCCCCGACCTCACCGCACTCGACACCCGGCAGGAGCTCCAGCACGTGGTGCTGCGCGGCGGCATCGAGTACGAGCGGATGACCCTCGCCTGGCTCGACGACGTGCTCGCCACGCTGCGCCGGCTCGCGGGCGAGGGGGAGCGCGGCGGGGAACAGGGTTCAGATGACAGAGCCTGAAATCTGTTATCTGAAATCTGTCTTCTGAACTCCGACTGCTGAATTCCGTTCGCTGAACTCTGTCCGCTGAACTCCGTCCGCTGAATTCTGTTCGCTGAACTCCGTTCGCCGAGTCCTCACACCCTCGACCCCCGGGAGCCCCCGATGCTCTTCAACCCGCGCACCTACGACCCCGCGCAGTTCGACGAGCCGACCCGCCGTCTGCTGCGCGCGACCGTCGACTGGTTCGAGTCCCGCGGCAAGAAGGCGCTCATCGACACCTACATCGACCGCAGCTGGTACGCCGACTTCCTCGAATTCGCCGCCCAGGAAGGCCTGTTCGCGGAGTTCCTGACGCCGGCCACGGCCGACCCCGCCAAGCGCTGGGACACCGCGCGGATCGCCGAGCTGAACGAGATCCTCGGCTTCTACGGCCTCGGCTACTGGTACACCTGGCAGGTCACCATCCTGGGCCTCGGCCCGGTCTGGCAGAGCGAGAACGAGGCCGTCCGCGCCCGCGCCGCCAAGCTCCTCGCCGAGGGCCACGTGATGGCCTTCGGCCTGTCCGAGCGCACCCACGGCGCCGACATCTACTCCACCGACATGATCCTCACCCCGGACGGCGAGGGCGGCTTCACCGCGACCGGCCCCAAGTACTACATCGGCAACGGCAACGTGGCCGGCCTGGTCTCGGTCTTCGGCCGCCGCTCGGACGTCGAGGGCCCGGAGGGCTACGTCTTCTTCGCCGCCGACAGCCGCCACGAGGCGTACCACCTGGTCAAGAACGTGGTGAACGCCCAGATGTACGTCAGCGAGTTCCGACTGGAGGACTACCCGGTCCGCGCCGAGGACGTGCTGCACACCGGCCAGGCCGCCTTCGACGCCGCGCTGAACACCGTCAACGTCGGCAAGTTCAACCTCTGCACCGCCTCGGTCGGCATCTGCGAGCACGCGATGTACGAGGCCCTCACGCACGCCCACAACCGGGTGCTGTACGGCAAGAAGGTCACCGACTTCCCGCACGTGCGGCGGGAGTTGACCGACGCCTACGCCCGTCTGGTGGCGATGAAGCTGTTCAGCGCCCGGGCCGTGGACTACTTCCGCACCGCCTCCCCCGAGGACCGCCGCTATCTGCTGTTCAACCCGATGACCAAGATGAAGGTCACCACCGAGGGCGAGAAGGTCATCGACCTGATGTGGGACGTCATCGCGGCCAAGGGCTTCGAGGCGGACACCTACTTCGACAAGGCCGCCAAGGACATCCGCGGCCTGCCGAAGCTGGAGGGCACCGTCCACGTCAACCTGGCGCTGATCCTCAAGTTCATGGGCAACTACCTGTTCGCGCCCGCCGATTACGCCCCGGTGCCGACCCGCCTGGACGCCGCCGACGACGCCTTCCTGTTCCGCCAGGGCCCGGCCCGCGGCCTCGGCGCGATCCGCTTCCACGACTGGCGCGCCGCCTACGACCGCCACGCGCACCTGCCGAACGTTGCCCGCTTCCGCGAACAGGCCGACGGCTTCTGCGAGTTGCTGCTCAAGCACGCGCCGGGCAAGGAGCAGCAGGCCGACCTGGACTTCCTGCTGGAGATCGGCCAGCTGTTCGCGCTGATCGTCTACGGCCAGCTGGTGCTGGAGCAGGCCGAGTTGACCGACCTGCCGGCCGACGTGCTGGACCAGATCTTCGACGCCCTGGTCCGCGACTTCTCCGCGCACGCCACCGAGCTGCACGGCAAGGCCTCCACCACCGAGGAGCAGGCCGCCTGGGCGCTGGCGAACGTGCGCCGCCCGGTCGCGGACGCCGAGCGCGCCGCGAAGGTGTGGGCGCGGGTCGAGGCGCTGTCCGGCGCGTACGAGATGCAGCCGTAGGACCGGGTGCACCGGAAGTACCAGTGAGACCCCGGGGGTGCCGGTCGGCGGACCGGCACCCCCGGACCAATCCGAGCGGGCTCGGCCGCCCCGAGCCCCATGTCGGGTGCCCGCGCGACCGCCTCGGCGAGCGGTGTCCCGGGCCGGATGCGAGACCGGTGCCTCAGGCGCCCGGGACACGGGGTTGCCGAGACTGGTACCCGAACACGCGGCACAGGCCCTCGACCGGGATCCCGGCCCGGCGCCCACCGTGTCCCGGGGCTCGACGGGCATGGCCCCGGGAGTCCGCCAGGGCGGTCCCGCCCCGTTCCGGCCCGGCGCCCACGTCCGTCCAGACCCCCCGCAGGTCCCGGCCCCGTCCCGGCCCGGCGCCCACGCCCATCCCGGCCCGATGCCGGCGCCCGTACCGGCCCCGTCGTGACGGGCCCGGGAGCGGCGTGGCGGATCGGCGTACGGTGGTACTCGGAGGCCGTGTCATGCACGTCACCGGAACCCACTTCACCGACCGCACCGACGCGGGCCGGCGCCTGGCCGCCCGCCTCGGCCACTTGGGCGGTGCCGACACCGTGGTGGTCGCGCTGCCGCGCGGCGGGGTGCCGGTGGCCGCCGAGGTGGCGGCGGCGCTCAACGCGCCGCTGGACATCTGCGTGATCCGCAAGCTCGGGGTGCCGTACCAGCCCGAGCTGGGCATGGGGGCGATCGGCGAGGACGGCGTGCGGGTGCTGAACGAGCACGTCATCCGGCTCGCCGGGATCACCGACGACCAGCTGGCGGCGGTGGAGCGGAGCGAGCGCGCCGAGCTGGAGCGCCGGGCCCTCCGCTACCGGGGCGACCGTCCGGCCGCCGACCTGCGCGGGCGCACCGTGGTCGTGGTGGACGACGGCATAGCCACCGGCTCCACCGCCAAGGCCGCCTGCCGGATCGTCCGGGCTCGCGGCGCGGCCCGGGTGGTGCTCGCCGTGCCGGTGGCGCCCCCGGACTGGACCGAGCGCCTGACCGAGGTCGCCGACGAGCTGGTCTGCGTCGACACGCCGTCCCCGTTCTTCGCGATCGGTGAGTTCTACGCCGACTTCTCGCAGACCGGCGACGAGGAGGTGCTGGCGCTGCTGGCCGAGGCCAGGGGCGAGCAGTCCCCGGCGCCCGCCGGGGTCGACCGCGAGCTGGTGCTGCCGGCCGCCGGGGTCCGGCTCGCGGGCCGGCTGACCGTCCCGGGCGGGGCGCGCGGCATCGTGGTGTTCGCGCACGGCAGCGGCAGCGGGCGGCACAGCCCGCGCAACCGGCACGTCGCCCGGTACCTGAACCGCGCCGGGCTGGGCACGCTGCTGTTCGACCTGCTCACCGAGGCCGAGGAGCCGGACCGGCGCAAGGTGTTCGACGTCGACCTGCTGGGCTCGCGGCTGACCTCCGTCGCCGGTCGGCTGGGCGGGCTCACGGAGACCCGTGGCCTGCCGCTGGGCCTGTTCGGTGCCAGCACCGGCGCCGCCGCCGCGCTGCACACCGCCGCCACGCTGGGCCCGGCGGTGCGCGCCGTGGTCTCCCGGGGCGGGCGCCCGGACCTCGCCGGGCCGCAGGTGCTGGGCGAGGTGAGCGCGCCGACGCTGCTGCTGGTCGGCGCGCTGGACACCGTCGTGATCGACCTCAACCGGCAGGCCCGGGCCCGGCTGCGTTGCGAGAGCGAGCTGGTGGTGGTGCCGCACGCGAGCCACCTGTTCGAGGAGCCGGGCACGCTCGACCGGGTCGCCGAGCTGGCCGGGGACTGGTTCCTGCGCCACCTCCCGTTCGCCGAGTCACCCGGGGATTCACCTGCGGACTCACCTGGCGGCTCACCTGCTGACTCACCTGACGAGAGCCCGTAGCGGCCGGTGCGCAGAATTCGCGCGACAACTGCTGCAGGGCAGCACATTTTGCGCAGCCCGAGGCGGGATTTCCTGTTCAGCTTGTACACATTGAGCAGTGAAAAATCGACCTGTTGCCCAACCACCCCGACAGGAGCAAGCTCTGCGCCATCCGCACCGCGCATCCGTTCGCCGTGCGGCCACGATCCACGCGATCCAGCAAAGCCTCAACGCCGAGGCCCAGAGTGGAGGAACGAGCGATGACCACGCAGTCCCACGCCCTTGAGTTGACCCCCGAGGAGCGCGAGGCCGGTCTCGACACCGACCAGCTGCGCCGCCTCGTCGGCCTCGTCGAGCACGACGCCAGCACCGACCCGTTCCCGGTCACCGCGCAGGACGCGGTCGTCTTCGTGGTCGGCAACGCGACCCAGACCGCGCAGTTCTACCAGGTCGTGTTCGGCATGGAGCTGGTCGCCTACTCCGGTCCGGAGACCGGCCGCCGCGACCGCAAGGCGTACGTGCTCCGCTCCGGCTCCTGCCGCTTCGTGATCAAGGGCGGCGTCCAGCCGGACAGCCCGCTGCTGGACCACCACCGCCGCCACGGCGACGGCGTGGTCGACCTCGCCCTCGAGGTCCCGGACGTCGACAAGTGCATCGAGCACGCCCGGGCGACCGGCGCCACCGTCCTGGAGGAGCCGAACGACGTCTCGGACGAGAACGGCACCGTGCGCCGCGCGGCCATCGCCACCTACGGCGAGACCCGCCACACCCTGATCGACCGGTCCCGCTACAGCGGCCCGTACCTGCCGGGCTACGTCACCGCGAAGAGCGGCGTCACCCACCCGGAGGGCTCGCCCAAGCGCCTGTTCCAGGCCCTCGACCACGCCGTGGGCAATGTCGAGCTGGGCCGGATGGACGAGTGGGTCCAGTTCTACAACCGGGTCATGGGCTTCGTGAACATGGCCGAGTTCGTCGGCGACGACATCGCCACCGAGTACTCCGCCCTAATGTCCAAGGTCGTCGCCAGCGGCAACCACCGGGTGAAGTTCCCGCTCAACGAGCCGGCCATCGCCAAGAAGAAGTCCCAGATCGACGAGTACCTGGAGTTCTACACCGGCCCCGGCTGCCAGCACATGGCGCTCGCCACCAACGACATCCTGACCACCGTGGACGTGCTGCGCTCGCGCGGCGTGGAGTTCCTCAACACCCCGGACGCCTACTACGACGACCCGGAGCTGCGCGAGCGGATCGGCAAGGTCCGGGTGCCCATCGAGGAGCTGAAGAAGCGCGGCATCCTGGTCGACCGCGACGAGGACGGCTACCTGCTGCAGATCTTCACCAAGCCGATCGGCGACCGCCCCACCGTCTTCTACGAGTTCATCGAGCGCCACGGTTCGCTGGGCTTCGGCAAGGGCAACTTCAAGGCGCTGTTCGAGTCCATCGAGCGCGAGCAGGACCGTCGCGGCAACCTGTGAGCGTCGGCCTACCCTGATTGACGGCGGCCCTGACGGACGGTCGAAGAGGAGCACGGAGATGGCGTACTACCGGCAGCTGGGCAACATCCCGCCCAAGCGGCACACCCAGCACCGCACACCCGAAGGCGGGCTGTACTACGAGGAGTTGATGGGCGAGGAGGGGTTCTCCTCCGACTCGTCGCTGCTCTACCACCGGGGCATCCCCTCGGCGGTGGTCAACGCGGTGCCCTGGGAGCTCCCGGACCAGTCCACGGTGCCCAACCATCCCCTGCTCCCCCGCCACCTCAAGCTGCACGAGCTGTTCGCGGGCCAGGAGTGGAAGTCCGCGGACGTCGTGAACAGCCGCCGCCTGGTCCTCGGCAACGGCGACGTGCGGATCTCGTACGTCGCCGCCGGGGCCCCGAGCGAGCTGTACCGCAACGGGCTCGGCGACGAGTGCGTGTACGTGGAGTCCGGCTCGGGGACGGTCGAGACGGTCTTCGGCTCGATCGAGGTCGGCCAGGGCGACTACGTGATCATCCCTCGGGCCACCACCCACCGCTGGGTGCCCTCCGGGGACGAGCCGCTGCGCGCCTACTGCATCGAGGCGAACAGCCACATCACCCCGGTCAAGCGCTACCTGTCCAAGTACGGGCAGCTGCTGGAGCACGCGCCGTACTGCGAGCGGGACTTCCGCGGGCCGGTCGGGCCGCTCGTGGTCGACACCCCCGGGGACGTCGACGTGCTGGTCAAGCACCGTGGCCCGAACGGGGTTTCGGGCACCCGCTACACCGTGCCGCACCACCCCTTCGACGTGGTGGGCTGGGACGGCTGCCTGTACCCGTACGCCTTCAACATCCGGGACTTCGAACCGATCACCGGCCGGATCCACCAGCCGCCGCCGGCCCACCAGGTGTTCGAGGGCAACAACTTCGTGATCTGCAACTTCGTCCCCCGCAAGGTGGACTACCACCCGCTGTCGGTCCCGGTGCCGTACTACCACGCCAACGTGGACAGTGACGAGGTCATGTTCTACTGCGGCGGCGACTACGCGGCCCGCAAGGGCTCGGGCATCGGCCAGGGCTCGATCTCGCTGCACCCGGGCGGGCACACCCACGGACCGCAGCCGGGCGCGTACGAGCGCAGCATCGGCGTGGACTTCTTCGACGAGCTGGCCGTCATGGTGGACACCTTCCGGCCGCTGGAGCTCGGCGAGGGCGGACGGGCCAGCGAGGACGACAACTACGCCTGGACCTGGGCCGGTCGGGGGCCCGGGCGATGAGCGCTCCGGTCTCCACGGGTGTGATCCCCGAGCTGTTCCGCGGGCTCTTCGACGACGCCGCGGTGTTCCCCCCGGGGAACCTGCCGGTCGCCGAGGCGGTGCCCGCGCACCGCGTCCACCGCACGGCCTGGTACGCCGAGGCGGTCGGCCCGCTCCTCTGCGGGGCGGGCCGGCTGGGCGAGTTGGCCGCCGTGCCCCCGACCTCCGGGGCTGTGGGCGGCGCGCAGGAGGCGGGCGCCACGCCGCTCAGGGTCGGGCTCGTGCTGCCGGGGGGCAGCGCGGAGCTCGCCCCGGCGCTCGCCGCCGCCGCGCCGTTCGAGCTGGCCGGTGTCGAACTGGCCACCCGGGACGCCGCCGAGGCGGTCGCCGAACTGGACCGGCTGCTGCCGCCGCACGTACCGGCCGCCGTCGAGCTGCCGCGCGAACTCCTGCGCGGGGACGGACTGGACGCGGTGCTGGACGTGCTGGTCGACAGCCCCTACCGGGCGAAGTTCCGCACCGGCGGGCTGGTCGCGGAGGCGTTCCCGGACGAGGACGAGCTGGCCGCCTTCCTCACCGGCTGCGCGCTGCGCGGCCTGCCGTACAAGTGCACGGCCGGACTGCACAACGCCGTCCGGCACACCGACCCGGAGACCGGCTTCGAGCACCACGGCTTCCTGAACGTGCTGCTGGCCGCGCGGGAGACCGACCGGGCGGCCGCGGCGGCGGTGCTGGCGGAGCGGGACGGCGAGGTACTGGCCAAGGCCGCACGCTCGCTGACTGATCGTCAGGTTACGGTGATCCGCAACTCGTTCACCGCGTTCGGCACCTGCAGCATCGCCGAGCCGCTGGGCGACCTGGCCGCACTCGGCCTGCTGTCGTCGCCCGATCCACTGCCCCAGGAGGACCGTTGAGCACCACCCCCAGCAGCCCGCGCAGCTGGCTCGCCAGCGCCCAGGACTCGCCGTTCGGCGTGCACAACCTGCCGTACGGCGTCTTCACCGCCGCCGACCAGCCCGGCCGGCGCCGGATCGGCGTGCGCGTCGGGGACTTCGTGCTGGACGCCGGGGCGGCCGCCCGCGCCGCCGGGGCGCCGTCCGTGCTGCTGGAGGCGGACTCGCTCAACCCGCTGATGGCGGCCGGACGCCCGGTCTGGACGCAAGTGCGCTCCGACCTGACCACCTGGCTGACTGACGAGTCCTTCCGCGAGGCGCTCTCGCCCGCGCTGCTGCCGGCGGACGAGGTCGAGCTGCACCTGCCGTTCGAGGTCGCGGACTACGTCGACTTCTACGCCTCCGAGCACCACGCCAGCAACCTGGGCCGGATCTTCCGCCCGGGTACGGAGCCGCTCACCCCCAACTGGAAGCACCTGCCGATCGGTTACCACGGCCGGGCGGGCACCGTGGTGGTGTCCGGTACGCCGGTGGTGCGTCCGCACGGGCAGCGCAAGGCGCCGACCGACGCCGCGCCGACCTTCGGGCCGTCGCGCCGGCTGGACATCGAGGCCGAGGTCGGCTTCGTCGTCGGCACGCCCTCGCAGCTGGGGCGGCCGGTCGTGCTGGACGACTTCCGCGAGCACGTGTTCGGCGTCTGCCTGCTCAACGACTGGTCGGCGCGCGACATCCAGGCCTGGGAGTACGTGCCGCTCGGCCCCTTCCTCGGCAAGTCCTTCGCCACGTCGGTCTCGCCGTGGATCGTGCCGCTGGACGCCCTGCAGCACGCCCGGGTCGCACCGCCGGAGCGCGACGTCGAGCCGCTGCCGTACCTCGACGACCGGGGCAACGAGCCCTGGGGCCTGGACCTGGCGATGGAGGTCCGGCTGAACGGGCACCCGATCTCCCGGCCGCCGTTCGCCGCGATGTACTGGACGGCGCAGCAGCAGCTGACCCACATGACCGTCAACGGCGCCTCACTGCGCACGGGCGACCTGTTCGCCTCGGGCACCGTCAGCGGGCCGCAGCCGGACACCCGGGGCGCGCTGATCGAGCTGACCTGGAACGGCGAGGAGCCGGTGAAGCTGCCGGACGGGACGACCCGGACCTTCCTGGAGGACGGCGACGAGGTCACCATCACCGCCACGGCCCCGGGGCCGGACGGCGCGGTGGTCGGGTTCGGCGAGGTGACCGGGCGGGTGCGGGGGTAGTGGTGCGCACCCTTCGCGACGGATGACAGACAACAGCTAACGGATGACAGCTGACAGATTTCACCATCTGTCAGCTGTCACACCGCCGCCACCAACGTCACCCCGCAGGACGCCGAGGTCCAGGCGCACCTGCGCGAGCTGCGCGACCGGAACAAGCCGGTCTTCGAGGACCGTCTGCGTACCGCGCGGCACGACGGCGAACTGCCGCCCGAGGCCGATCCGAAGGCCCTGGCCGGATACCTCGCCGCGGTGATCCAGGGCATGTCCCAGCAGGCCCGCGACGGCGCCACCGCCGACGACCTGGCCCGCACCGCCGAACTCGCCCTGCGCGCCTGGCCGTAGCCGAGCCACCCGGTCCCGGCCCGGCGATCAGGACCACCCGCGCGCCCCGGTACGGTGGAGCACGGAAGTCCACATCACCGAGGGACGGGAGCGGGTCCGATGAGCGCAGAGGTGGCGGAGGTCCAGGCCTTCCTGGACGAGAACGGCGACGGCGGCCTCGGCCGGATCGTGCTCAACCGCCCGCGGGCGCTCAACTCACTGACCCACGGCATGATCACCGCCCTGCGCGCGACCCTGGACGACTGGGCCGCAGACGGCCGGGTGCGCGCGGTCGTGCTGACCGGCGCCGGCGAGCGCGGCCTCTGCGCCGGCGCGGACATCCGCGCGATGCACGACGACGCGAAGGCGGGCGGGGCCGGCACCCGCGCCTTCTTCCGCGACGAGTACCGGCTGAACGCGCTGATCGCCGACTACCCGAAGCCGTACGTCGCAGTGATGGACGGCATCACCATGGGCGGCGGCGTCGGCCTGTCCGCGCACGGCGCGGTGCGGATCGTCACCGAGCGCTCCGTGGTCGCGATGCCCGAGACCCGGATCGGGCTCGTCCCCGACGTCGGCGGCAGCCGCCTGCTCGCCCACGCCCCGGGCGAGCTGGGCACCCACCTCGGGCTCACCTCGGCCTCGATGGGCCCCGGCGACGCCCTGCTCTGCGGCTTCGCGGACCACTACGTCCCGTCCGCACGCCTCCCCGAGCTGCTCGACGCCCTCGCCGGCAGCGCCGACCCGACCGCCGCCGTCGCCGCGCACGCCGAGCCCGCGCCGCCCGCCGAGCTCGCCGCCCGGCGCGAGTGGATCGACGCCTGCTACGCGGCCGACACCGTCGAGGAGATCGTCGAGCGGCTGCTCAACTCCGGCGTGCCGGACGCGAAGGAGGCCGCCGGGCTGGTCCTCGGGAACTCCCCCACCGCCGTCAAGGTCACCCTGGCCGCGCTGCGCCGGGCCCGTACGCTGCCCTCGCTGAAGGCCGTGCTCGACCAGGAGTACCGCATCTCCTGCGCCGCGCTGGACGGCCACGACCTGGTCGAGGGCATCCGCGCCCAGGTGGTCGACAAGGACCGCAACCCGCAGTGGTCGCCGCGCACGCTCGCCGAGGTGACGGAAGCCGACGTTGCGCGCTTCCTCGCCCCGCGCGAGGACGACGAGCTGGGCCTGGCCTGACCCCGAGCCCGCCATGACCCGCCCGGTGCCGACGACGCCGGCACCGACGCTGACACGGACGCTGGCCGGGGACTCCGCCACGCTCGTGACCGGCGTCTCGCATGTCAAGACTGGCGCGAGGCGGGGCGCGTCGTAGATCGTTGGGTGGTCAGGGCGCGCCCGCGCGGCGCCGAGCAGCGGAATGGGAGTCAACGGCGATGACCGAGACCGAGACCTACGAGACGATCCTGGTCGAGCGCAAGGGACGGGTGGGCCTGATCACGCTCAACCGGCCCAAGGCGCTCAACGCGCTGAACACCCAGCTGATGAACGAGGTCGTGGCGGCCGCCACCGCCTTCGACCGGGACCCGGAGATCGGGTGTCTGGTGATCACCGGTTCGGAGAAGGCCTTCGCGGCCGGCGCCGACATCAAGGAGATGCAGGGCAACCACTTCCCGGACGTCTACCTGGACGACTGGCTGGGCCCCTGGGACCGGCTCGGCGCGCTGCGCAAGCCGGTGGTGGCGGCGGTGGCCGGCTTCGCGCTGGGCGGCGGCTGCGAGCTGGCGATGCTGTGCGACATCCTGCTGGCGGCGGACACCGCGAAGTTCGGGCAGCCGGAGATCAAGCTCGGTGTGATCCCGGGCATCGGCGGCTCGCAGCGGCTGACCCGGGCGGTCGGCAAGGCGAAGGCGATGGAGCTGTGCCTGACCGGCCGGATGATGGGCGCCGAGGAGGCCGAGCGGGCCGGCCTGGTTTCCCGGATCGTCCCGGCCGACCAGCTGCTCGACGAGGCGCTGGCCACCGCCGAGGCCGTCGCAGCGATGTCCACCCCGGCGGCGATCATGATGAAGGAGAGCGTCAACCGCGCCTTCGAGACCACGCTGGCGGAGGGTGTCCGCTTCGAGCGCCGGTTGTTCCACGCCGCCTTCGCCACGGCGGACCAGAAGGAGGGCATGTCGGCCTTCGCCGAGAAGCGCCCGCCGAAGTTCGAGAACCGCTGACGGCGGGGGCGGGCGGTCCACGGGGAACGCCCGCCTGCTGACGGCGAACAACTGACAGCGAACAACTGACGGATGACGGCTGACAGATTTCAGGCGATGAAATCTGTCAGCCGTCATCCGTTCGCGGCCGTCTGTCCACGGTCCGCCGTCACCCGCCCGCCGTCACCCGCCCTCGGCCGCGCGCCTCACCCCTCCTCCACCAGCACCGTGTTGAGCCGCGCCAGCCCGCTGCGGGTGGCGGCGACCACGATCCGGTCGCCCGGGGTCAGCTGGCGGGTGCGGTCCGGGAAGTTCCACTGCAGGTGCGTACTGCGCGCGAAGCGGACGGCGATCACCCGGACGCCGCCCGGGTCCTCCAGGTCGTGCCGGTTCAGGCCGATCAACCCGCTGCCGTCCTCGACCGCCAGCTCGGCGATCAGCAGCACGTGCCGGAACACCGACAGCGTCCCGCGCACCTCGCTGCCCATCAGGGCGGCCGCGAAGGCGGGCGCGGCCAGGTAGGACACCGACCGGGAGGCCGCGTTGTCCAGCGTCTTGTAGAAGTGGCCGGCGAAGTTGTCGTCGAACAGCCGCACCACCACCCGCACCTCGGGATTGCCGTGCCGCGCCTCCAGCGCCGCCTCCAGGTTGGTGGCGTCGTCCCCGCTGACCGCGACCACCGCCCGGCTGTGCTTCAGCCGGGCGCGGCGCAACTGCTCCTCGAACGGCCCGTCGCCCAGCACGACCGGGATGCCGAGCGCCCGGACGGCGGCGATGCCGCGGGCCTGCGGGTCCCGTTCCATGCAGACCACCGGCACGCCCAGGTCGTGCAGCTGGGTCGCGACGCGGGTACCGACGTTGCCGAGCCCGACCACGATCACGTGGTCCCGGGTGCCCGCGCTGGGGTTGCGGGGCAGCCCGCGCCGTCCGGAGCCGAGCACCTCGACCGCGATGGCGGTGGCGACCGGCGCGAAGGTGATCCCGCAGATGGTGATGACCACCTGGGCGACCCGCTGCCAGATCCCGCCCGTCCCGGTCCCGGCGGCGATGTCGGCCTGCTGGTCGGGCTGGGCGGCGCCGGCCAGGTCGAGCAGTGAGATGTAGACGGTCCAGCCGAAGTCCCGGTTGAGGTACCAGAGCACGCCGAAGGCCATCAGCACCGCGGCGAGCGCGGTGAGCAGCACCAGCCGCATCCGGGCGCTGGTGAAGAACCGCATGGTGTCGAGCACCCGCCAGCGCAGCCGTCGTGCCCAGCTGATCGGCTCCCGGGGTTCGACGGGGAGCGCCTGCAGCGCGGCTCTCCCGCCCGGCGCCTCCGCGGGCTCGGCGGCCGGCACCACCGGTTCACGGTGCACCCCACCGGGGAGGACCGGTCCGTCGTCGCCGAACTCTCGGGCGAGGCGGACGAACTGGGCCGAGTCGCCCTCCTGTACCGGCAGCAGACGGATCTTGCTGAGGTCCTGCCGGTCGATCTGGTCGGCGACCACGCAGATCCGGTCGGAGGTGATGGCGTCGTCGAAGGCGATGTGCAGGTACCGTCCGTCGACCTCGACCGCGTTGGGTCGCCCGAGCGCGGCGGCGGCGAAGGCCGGGGCGGCGGTGGCGGAGCCGGAGAGCGCGGCGCCGTTCTTGAGCAGGCGTTGGATGTTCTCGCCGAGTCGCTGGTTGAACATCCGGAACACGATCCGGATGTCCGGGTTGTGCTCCTGGGCGCCGAGCGCGGCGTGGATGTTCTCCTGGTCGCTGCCCTCGACCAGCGCGAGTCCACGGGCGGTGCCGATGGACACCGCGCGCAGCGCCTCCTCGGTGACGCTCGGGTACTCGACCACGGCGGCGACACCGGGGAGTTGCTCGATCTGCGGCGCGTGGTCGCGGGTCCGGTCGGCGACCAGGACGACGACCGGGACCTCGTAGTGCTCGACGAGTTCCAGGACCAGCCGGTGCGCCAGCGCGTTGCCCCCGCAGACGATGTAGTGCTGGCTGATCGGCTCGACCGGAGGGGTCCCCCACCCTTCAGAAGTCATACCGCCGGATGATATCGACGACGAGTGACCGGAGGGTGTCATTCCGGCAACTGCCGGAAGTCACTCGACCGGACGCACCGACGCGCCGCCTGACAGCGGAACGACGAGGCTGGGATGCGTTCTGTGCCCCCAGCCCCGAGGAGTACCCCACCGTGGCCCCTCCGATCATCACCCCCGACGGCACCCCGGTCCAGGGCCCGCTCGGCATGCTCGCCAGGGCCGCCTGGCAGGTGCTCCTGGCCGCCGGTGTGGCCTCGCTCGCCCTCGGCATCATCGTCTTCTCCTGGCCCCGGGAGACGCTGCTGGTGGTGGGCGTGCTCTTCGGCCTCTACCTGCTGGTCATCGGCATCGTCCAGCTGGTCGCCGCGTTCGGCACCCACACCACCACCGCGATGCGGGTGCTGGCCTTCATCAGCGGCGCGATCAGCGTGCTGCTCGGGCTGCTCTGCTTCCGCAGTGCGGCGCAGTCGCTACTGCTGCTCGCGCTCTGGATCGGCATCGGCTGGCTGTTCCGCGGCATCACCCAGTTCGCCGCCGCGATCTCCGACCCACTGATGCCCGCCCGCGGCTGGCAGGCCTTCGCGGGTGTGGCCAACACGCTGGCCGGTGTGCTGCTGATGGTCTGGCCGGTCGGCTCGATCGCCGCGCTGACCGTGCTGGCCGGGTGCTGGCTGCTGATCCTGGGCGTGGTCGAGATCGCGACGGCCCTCCAGATGCGCGGCCGGGCCAAGCGGATCCCTCCGGGGGTCTGACCGGCCTCCACGCCGCGGCCTCCGCCCGAGAAGGCGGTCGCCGCACAGCCCCGGGGCCGCCACCGCTCCCGGCGCCGTGCTATCCCCTCCGCCGCTACGGCCGGGGCGCGTAGCCGAGCCGGAAGGTGGCGGCCTCCAGCCGTTCCGGGCTGAGCCGGACGTCGGTCAGCCGCTCGGCGAGCGCGAACGCGGCCTCGGTGTGCAGCTCGTAGCGCTCCCCGTCGAGCTGGAATCCGCAGGCCGTCAGCAGCTCCGGGATGCCCGGGGCCTCGGCGTCCGTGCCGTTCCGCTGGTCGACGAAGAGCGGCTCGAAGTCCAGCCGGCAGGTGCCGTGCTCCCACCAGTGGAAGTGGTCCGCCGCGTTGACGTTCCGGAAGTGCGAGACCAGCCGGGTGCCCTCCCCGAGCCGGGGGACGACCTCGTACAGGCTGCCGAGGTAGCCGTACGGCTCGATCGCGAGCGCCCAGCCGTCGAGCTCGGCGACGGCGACGAGGATCCGGTCCTCATCCAGGTCGAACAGCTCCTCGGCCTCCTCGTCCTCCCCGTCGTCGAAGGTCTCCCAGGCGGCGAGCACCGCGTTGAGCCCGGTCACCTCCCGGCCGGTCAGGGCGTCGAAGCGGTGCAGCAGTTCGTCGGCGTCGACCCCCTGGACCTGGGTGAGGCAGTAGGCCTCGCCCAGGACGGGGTAGCGCTTCTCGAACCAGGTGTAGTCGGTGGCGTGTGCGGCGGTCATGCGCAGGATGTTGCCAGACCCCGCTGACATCGCCCGCCGCGCCCCTGGTCACTCAGTGCCAGACCGGCGCGTCCGTCCCCCAACGCCCGGGCGGGCGCGCCCAGTCGACGGGCGCGCCCTCGTAGCCGATGGGCGGCAGGGCGTGCCGCAGCCGTCCGTACGCCGAGTCGGTCTCGGTGAGCCGGTACGTCGGGTCGTACGGCTCGGCGCCCGGGCGCGGTGCGGCCGTCGGCCCGGGCTCGATGCCGTGCAGCAGCCAGGAGGCGGTGCCGGCCAGGGAGAAGCGCAGGTGGCGGCCGCCGGGGCGGTCGGTGCGCTGGTCGGTGAGGGCGCGCAGGACGGCGGCGGCGAGGAGGTAGCCGGTGCCGTGGTCGAGGGCCTGGGCGGGCAGGACGCCGGGGCGGCCGTCGGGGGCCGCCTCGTGGGCGGCGATGCCGACGCCGGCCTGGACCAGGCTGTCGAAGCCGCGGCGGCCGGCCCACGGACCGGTCCAACCCCAGGCGCAGAGCTGGGCGAGGACCAGGTCGGGGCGGCGGGCGAACAGCGCGTCAGCGGCGAGGCCGTGGGCGTCCAGGGATCCGGGGCGGTAGCCGGTGACGACGACGTCGGCGGTGTCGAGCAGGCCCTCGAAGACGGCGAGGTCGGCCGGGTCGGCGAGGTCCAGGCGGGTGGAGCGCTTGCCGAAGCCGGTGTCGGCGTGGGCGTCCTCGGCCTCGGGCAGCCGGGGCGAGTCGATCCGCAGGACGTCGGCGCCGAGCAGGGCGAGGGTGCGGGTGGCGACCGGTCCGGCTATCACCCGGGTGAGGTCGAGGACCCGGATCCCGGCGGCGGGCCGGTCCACCGGGGCGGCGCCGAGCGGACGGACGGGCGCGGCCCCTGTCTCCCGGCGCTCCACCAGGGGGTGCATCGCCGCACTCACCGGCGCGACCGCCACGGCGAGCGCCCCCGCCGCGTACGCGCGCTCCTGCACCTGCTCGGCCGGCAACTTGCCGAGCGCCTCGGCGAGCTGGTCGGCCCCGGCGTCCGGGGCGAGGTCGAGGACGGCGAGCAGCCGGTCCCGGTGGTGCGGGTAGTTGGCGTGGGTGCGGACCCAGCCGTCGGCTGTGCGCCAGAACCCGGAGTGCGGAGCGAAGCTGACGGGCATACGGCCGTCGATCGCCAGGTGCCGCTCGCTGACGAAGGCGGCGGCGACGGCCCCCTCGTCCACCCGGACGGCGGGGACGGGCCCGCCCGCGCGGTGCGCGGCCAGCTCGGCGGCGGCCAGCGAGCAGGCGGCCACGGTGGCGCGGGCGAGCCGGCGCACCGGCAGACCGGAGGGCAGGCCGTCCCGCGGGCCGCGGAAGCCGACCCGGTCCAGGAGTTCGGCCGGTCCGCCGAGGGCGGCCCAGGCGTCGGCGGTGGGACGGTCGGCGGTGGGACGGTCGGCGGTGGGACGGTCGGCGGGCCCGCCCCCGGACGGCATCGGACGATCTGTCATGCCCGGCATTGTGCTCCGCACCCCGCGCTCCCGCCGTGACGCCCGCCACTGGGCGCTCTTCGCGCACGACCACGCGGTCCGGGAGATCGCCTGACGGATCATCGGGGACGCAAACGCGGGCCCGGGCGAGGACTCGGACGAGGGTTCGAGCGAGGACCCGGGCGAGGGCTCCGGTCCGGGGCCGGGCAAGCGCTCAGAAGGTGAACCGCAGCGAACGGACCCGGTGGTCGAAGCTGGACGGGACGAGCTCCGGCGCGCCGACCGACCGCACGTCGGGCAGCCGGGTGAACAGCTCGCGCAGCAGCGCCGCCATCTCCTGCCGGGCCAGGTGGGCGCCGAGGCAGTAGTGCGGTCCGCCGCCGCCGTAGCCGAGGTGGGGGTTGGGGCTGCGGGTGATGTCGAAGGCGTCCGGGTCGGGGAAGACCGCCTCGTCCCGGTTCGCCGAGCCGTAGTACAGCGCGACCTTCTCCCCTGCCCGCAGCAGCGGGCCGCCGGGGCCGCCCAGCTCGTGGTCCACCGCGACGGTCCGGCGGAACTGGATGATCGGCGTGGCGTGCCGGACGATCTCGTCCACCGCACCGTCGAGCCGCCCGTCCAGGTCGGCGAGCAGCAGGGCCCGCTGCTCGGGGTGGACGGTCAGCAGGTGCAGGCCGTGGGCCAGCGCGTTGCGGGTGGTCTCCACCCCGGCCACCAACAGCAGGGTGAAGAAGGCGCCCAGCTCCCGGCCGGTGAGTCGGCGGCCGTCCACGTCGGCGGTGACCAGCGCGGAGATCAGGTCCTCGGCGGGCCGGCGGCGGCGCTCGCGGCCGATCCCGGCGACGATGCCCTGCATCCGGGCGAGCGCCGCCAGCCCGCGCCCGGGCACCCGGAACCGGCGGCGCAGCGGACGGGCCACGCCGATGTCCTCGGAGGTGCGGTTGACCAGGTCGAGGATGGCGCGGCGCGATTCCGCGGGGATGCCCATCATGGTGCAGATCACCTGGAAGGGGAGCTCGGCGGCGACCGCACCGACGAAGTCCTCGGGCCGACCGCGCTCGACCCCGTCCACCAGGGCAGTGGTGATCCGGTGGACGTCCTCCTCGACCCGGCCGAGCAGCCGCGGGGTGAAGGCCCGCGAGACGATCCGGCGCAGCTGGGCGTGGCGGGGGTCGTCGAGGTTGACCATCGAGTCGCCGAACAGCACCCGGACCCAGCGGGCCGGCTCGGGGGTGGTCACGCCCGGGCCGGAGAGGAAGACGGCGGGGGTACGGCTGGCCTCGACCACGTCGGCGTGCCGGACCAGGGCGTGGAACCCGCGACCGGTGGCACGGTCTCCGAAGTACACCGGGGCGGGGCGGCGACGCAGCTCGGCGAAGGCGGCGGCTCGGGCGGGGGCGGGCAGCTGCCAGAAGCGGGGGTCGGCGAGGTCGGGGGCGGCTGACGCCGGGGTGGCCGGGGTGGCCGTGAAAATCTCCGTCGGGGCGTCCATGGGCCTGCCTCCTACTTCCGGGCCGCTTCCTTCCGACACATACGTTCCGTGCTGCGGTGTGCACATTTAGTGAGCAGGGGATGTGTGATGTCAAATCGCATCGATGGCTGCATGAATGGGTGATACGAGCGGCTGATCGGTTCACCTATCGGCCGAGCCGGTGAAAGCCGGGAAGCCGGGAAGCCGGGAAGCCGGGCATGGTCTCACGGGACGGAACCGGCCAATACCGGAGGGTGCGGTACGGGCCGGGCAAGGCGGGTGCGACGATGAGTGTCATCGTGATGACCGACCGGATCCGCCTGCTGCGCGCCGCGGTCTTCGCCGCGCTGTGCGTGGCGATGGCCGCCACGGCGCACGTCGCCATGGCCGGGACCGGAGTCTCGCCGCCGGTGTTGTTCGGCGCGTTCGGGACGGTCCTCGGGCTGACCTGGCTGCTGGCCCGGAAGCCGCGCGGGCTCGGTGTGATCAGCGTGTGGATGGTCGCGGCGCAGAGCGCGCTGCACCTGCTGTTCGAACAGGCCGGGTCGTTCGGTCGCGGGGGCGGCGGTCTAGGCCGGCTCGCCACCACGGACTGGGCCGCCCTGCTGCTCTGCAACCCGAACCGGGTGCCGAGCGGACTCTCCCCCGTCGAGCTGGCACGGATGGCCGGCATCGACCCGGACGTCCCGCCGACGATCGGCAGCCTGCGCCCCCTGGCGGGGATGCACCACGGGACGGCGGCCGGGTCGGCCGACGGGATGGCCATGGACACGGGCCTGCCCGGGATGACGGGAATGCCTGGGATGCCGGGCATGTCGCCCGGGACGTCCCACGCGATGCCGTCGGGGATGTCGCATGACCTGTCCGGCGGGATGACACACGGGATGCCCCCCGGCATGTCGCACGGCATGTCGCACGGCATGTCGCCGGGGATGGCGGTCGCCCACGTGCTGGCGGCGCTGGCCTGTGCGCTGCTGCTCTGGCGCGGTGACGTCGCACTGGTGCGGCTCTTCGAGCTGCTCGGCGCACTTGGGAGCGTGGTCGCGGGGGCGCTGCTGCTCCCGCTGCTGGCGCTGGCCGCCCACCCCTTCGGGTACCGGCCGCCGGCACCTCCCCGGCCCGCCGACCGACCTGCCCGGCTGCCCCGGTCGGCGCTGCTCACGCATGCCGTCGTCCGGCGCGGCCCGCCGGCGTTCGCCCCCGCCTGCTGACGCGCCCGCCGCGCCCCTCCCCCAGCCGACCTCGGCCACTGCAGGGACCTCCGTGACGGGCAGGTCGCCCTGTCGTGCCGTCGTCCGTCGCACCCCGCTGCCACAGCACCTTCGGGTCGCCGTGCCGGAGTGCGGCCACGCACCGTGCCGAGCAGGGTTCGGGCCCGCGTTCGCCGACGCCTCCTGCGGGAGGTGCGGTGTGCCGCGCGATCGCCCCATGGACGTCTGCGGTACCGCTGCGCGCGGCGCCGTTCCCAGCCTTCCCCTCGGGACCTTCCCATGCCTCACTACGACGGCGCACCGGCTCCGGCCTGCGCCACCGCCCTATCGCTCCGCGCCCTGCGGGCCCCCTGGAGCGTGACCGACCGGACCTTCCGCCTCCAGCCTGGCCAGCAGCCGGGCCGACCACTCCGGCGACGGCCCGTCGGTGACAGCCGCCCACACCTGGCCGCGCAGCCGCTCGGCCCGGTCGTACCACTCCCGGCAGCGGGTGCAGCGCGCGAGGTGCTTGTCCAACCGGGCGTCCGACAGGCCGCTCGATTCACCGTCGAGTCGGGCGGACAGAGCAGTACGGAACTGCGCGCATCTCATGTGACCATCGTCTCGCACGGCCGGTGCGCCGGAACGGCGGGCCCGGCGGGAGGCCGCCGTGGATGACGACCAGCTCACCGCGCTCGCGCTGATCGCCCGATCGGGCCGGGCGGCGGACGTCGAGGCCTTCGTCCGTGCGACCCAGCGGGACGTGTGGCGCTTCGTCGCCCACCTGACGGACGTCCAGTCCGCCGACGATCTCGCTCAGGAAACCTTCCTGCGCGCATTGCGCGGCCTGCCCGCCTTCGCCGGACGCTCCTCGGCCCGCACCTGGCTGCTGTCCATCGCCCGGCGCACAGTGATCGACCGGTACCGGATGGCCGCCGTCCGGCCGCGCTGCGCGGCACTGCCGGACTGGCAGGAGGCGGCGGAACGGCAAGGCGCCACCCCGACGGTTGGGTTCGAGGACGGGATCGCCCTCGGGGACCTGCTCGACCGGGTGCCCGCGCAGCGGCGGGAGGCCTTCGTGCTGACCCAGGTGGTCGGCCTGAGCTACGCCGAGGCGGCGGAGGTCGCGGGTTGCCCCGTCGGCACCGTCCGTTCCCGGGTCGCCCGGGCACGCGAGGAACTGGTGGCGCGACTGCGGGCGGCCGAGACCGGGGAGCTCGCGGCGGCCTGCTGAGCGGAGGCGGGCAGCCGACAGCGGACAGGGAACAGATTGCAGATGACAGATAACAGCTGACAGATTTCGAAATCTGTCAGCTGTTATCCGTTCGCCGAAAAGCGCCCCAGTCGGCGGACTTCATCGCCGCCGGTGACCCGATCGTGTTCACCCTGCCGGGCTTCCCGTGCAAGTCACCGAACCCGGCGAAGGTGCCCGGCCACCTGCCCGACGAGGGCGAGCGGCTGTCCCTGGCCTTCCTCGACGAGCTGTGTGCCCGGATCGGCTGGATATACCCGCCCGGCGCACGGATCCTGATCTGCTCGGACGGACACATCTTCGGCGATCTGATCAACGTCCCGGACGAGCACATCGACGAGCACTCGGACGAGCTGACCGCGATGATCGAGCGCGAGGGCCTGCGCCACCTCGCCACCTTCGATCTGCGGGCGGTGCTCGGCGACCCGCCGTACGACGAGAAGCGTGCCCGGGTGCACGAGTGGTACGCACCGAGCGTCGAGCAGTTGCGCGAGCAGGTGGTGACCGAGGAGGAGACGCTGCGGCTCTACCGCGGCATCACCCACTTCCTCACCGAGGACACCGTGGGCTTCCCCGGTACCAAGTCGGCCTTGCAGCGGGAGTGCCGTCGCCGGGCGTACGAGGTGATCCAGCGCAGCTGCGCCTGGGGCGAGTTGATCGCCGAGCAGCACCCGAGGTCGGCGCGGCTCTCGATCCACCCGCAGCCCGCCGGGGTGCTGAAGTTCGGCATCCGACTGTTGCCGGCGGACGACGCCTGGATGACGCCCCGACACTCGGCTGTGCTCCACCGGCCGGACGGCAGGCGGGAGTTGCGGCTCAACGAAGAGGCCGCGCGGCTCGGCTGACTGGTGATGCACCTCGGTCGGCCGAGCCACTACGAGAGCCGCTGAACCCGGGCCTCCGAAACAAGGCCACTGAAACCCGGTCTACGGAACCGGGGCTACCGGAGCACGGCGGCGCCACACACCGAAGACCTCCGCCAACAGTTCGGCGGTCAGCACCTCGCGCGGCGCCCCGGAGGCCACCAGGGCGCCGCGGTGCAGCACGTGCAGCCGGTCGCAGACCGAGGCGGCGGCGTTGAGGTCGTGCAGCGCGACCAGGGTGGTGCGGCGCTGCTCCCGGAACAGGGCGAGGAGTTCGACCTGGTGGCGGACGTCCAGGTGGTTGGTCGGCTCGTCCAGGACCAGGACGTCCGGCTGCTGGGCGAGCGCACGGGCGAGCAGCACCCGCTGCCGTTCGCCGCCGGACAGTTGGGCGAAGCGGCGGTCGGCGGCCTCGGTCATGCCGACCCGGACCAGCGCCTCGGCGGTGATCCGGTGGTCCTCGCGTCGTCGGCGGCGGAGGCCCGCTTGTACGGGGTGCGGCCCATCGCGACCACCTCACGCACGCTCAACTCGAAGTCCCCGCCGCGCCCCTGGGGCAGCGCCCCGATGTGCCGGGCGGACTGCGCGGGTCGCAGCTCGGCCAGGTCCCGCCCGGCCAGCAGTACCCGCCCGGTGCTCGGCCGCAGGTGCCGGTAGACGGTGCGAAGCAGGTTGGACTTGCCGCTGCCGTTGAGCCCAGACGGCGCCGCCGAGGCTGCCCATGGGCCAGAACAGCACGCCCCGGGTCTGCTGCTCGTCGCGGGTCTGCAGGACGAGGTAGCTGGTGATGCCGCTGAGGAACTGGGCGATGCCGATGTCGGCCAGCACCAGCCGCAGCGGGGAGAAGCCGCCGGGGAGACGGTGAGGCCGAGCGCGCTGCCGAAGGAGAGTTCGAGACCGACGGCGGCGGTCAGCGCGAGCAGCAGGGCGACGGCCAGCGCGACAGCCAGCGGCTCGGCCCGCAGGGTGCGGGCCGGGCGGCGGCGGCATCGACAGAATCGGTGGAATCGGTGGAGCCGGTGGCATCGACGTGCGCGGCCGAAGACACGCTCTACTGGCCGTTCTTGACGAGGTCGGGGTAAACGGTGGCGGCGATCTGCCGGACGGCGTCGGCGTTGCGCACACCGGCGATGGTGGTCACCTCGGAGCCGAGCCGCACGAAGGGCCCCTCCTGGACGGCTTTCAGGCCCTGGGTCGCAGGGAAGCTCCTCAGGAACCCCTCGGCGTCGTCGAAGGCCTTGCGGGTGGCCTCCTTGCTGCCCCGGTTGCGTACGGCGAGCTGGATCCAGCCCGGATTCTTGGCGACGACGTCCTCCCAGGATCCCGGCTTGAAGTCGGCGTCGATGTCGGCGAACACGTTGCGGGCCCCGGCCTGGGTGATCACGGCGTTGGCGACCTGCCGGCCGCAGATCGTGCTGCGGGCCCACGGTGCGGACCCGGACCAGGTAGTCGGGCCGTAACCACGGCGGGTTCCCGACGATTTCCGCACCGCCGACGGGCACCACCGACGAACGCCGCACAACCGCCCTGCCCGTAGGGTGGCCGGATGGCCGAACCCACCCTGCTGCGCGACGACCTCGACCTGCCCGTACGGCTCGGGCCGCACCCGCCGCGCCGGGTGGTCTCGCTGGTGCCCTCGCTGACCGAGGCGGTCGCCGCCACCGCGCCCGACCTGCTGGTCGGCGCCACCGACTGGTGCAGCCACCCCGCCGACCTGGCCGTCACCCGGATCGGCGGCACCAAGAACCCGGACGTGCCGAGCATCCTCGCCCTCGAACCGGACCTCGTGCTGGCCAACGACGAGGAGAACCGGCGCCCCGACCTGGACGCGCTGCGGGCCGCCGGGGTGCCGGTCTGGGTCACCGACATCCGCACTCTGGATGATGCGTTCCGCTCGCTGGACCGCCTGCTCACCGCCGCCTGCCGACTGCCCCGCCCGGCCTGGCTGGACGAGGCGGAGACGGCCTGGCGCGAGGTACGGCCGACGGCGGACGGCCCGCGCGTGATCGTGCCGATCTGGCGCCGCCCGTGGATGGTGCTCGGCCGCGACACCTTCGCCGGGGACCTGCTGCACCGCCTGGGCCTGCGGCTCGTCCACGCCGACCACCCCGAGCGCTACCCCGCCGTGCCGCTGCCCGAACTCCTGGCGAGCGGAGCGGAGTTGGTGGTGCTACCGGACGAACCGTACCGCTTCACCGCCAAGGACGGCCCGGAGGCGTTCCCGAACGTCCCGGCCGCGCTGGTCAGCGGACGGCACCTCACCTGGTACGGCCCCTCCCTGGTCGCCGCGCCGACCGTGCTGCGGCAGGCGATCGACCACCCGTTCGTACAGGGTTCGATGCCCACATCGTAGGATGACCGCCACTCGTCGGGATCACCGGCGACAAGTGGGGGGAACCACGCATGAGGCTGAGCACCACCCGGCGGACACTGATCCTGGTGTCCGCCACCGCCGTCTCGACCGCCGTCCTGGCGGGCTGCGGCACCAAGCACGCCGACAACCACCAGAACGCGGCGGCGACCGGCACGGCTGCGGCGGCCACCGCCTCGCCGAGCGACACGCCGAGCCCGAGCCCGTCCACGAGCGCCGCCCCGACACCGACCGACTCGGTGTCAGCCGGCCCCAGCGCCTCGCGCAGCCCGAGCGCCGCCGCCAGTACCGGGGCGGGCAAGACGGCGAAGGCCGCACCGAGCACCCAGCCGGGCCCCGCCAAGCCGGCCACCGGCAACGCGGCCCCCGCGCCCGCCACCCAGCCGCCGGTCGAGAAGCCCGTCGTCGCCGCCCCGGTACCGACCGCCAAGCCCGGCGCGGTCGCGCTCCCGCCGCCGCCCGCACCGCCGGCCCCGCACGTGCCACCGCTGCAGAGCGGCTGCCAGCCCAGCAAGCCCCAGCCGGACGAGCCCAAGGAGACCGTCGGCGCGGCGCTCGCGGCAGCGGCCGGCCAGTCCCGGGTGCTCACCCTCAGCTCGGGCGGCACCGACAAGCTCCCGCCGCTGCCGGTCAACCTGGTCAAGGCGATCGCCTGGCAGGAGAGCGGCTGGCAGTCCGGCATCCTCGCCTGCGACGGCGGGATCGGCACCATGCAGGTCATGCCGAACACCGTCAGCTGGATGAACGGCAAGTTCGGTACGACCTCCGACCCGAAGACCCTCGCCGGGAACGTGCAGCTCGGCACCCAGCTGCTCAACTGGCTGGTCGCCTACTACGGCGACTCCTCCTTCGGCGGCAAGTACGACCTCTCCCCCGACCCGGCCACCGGCAAGACACCGCTGCTCGACCTGGTCATCTCGGCGTACAACGCGGGCGCGGGCAACGTGCACTACAACGCGGTCACCGACCCGACCACGGGCGAGGTCGTCGGCAGCCTGGACATCCCGAACCCGAAGTACGTGTCCAACGTGAAGGCGCTGATGTCCAGCCAGCCGTGGAACAAGGCGGGCTGACGAGCCACGGCGCTTGACTGCCGGCCTACATGCAGCACAGGGCCCGGGGCGGTCGTGCGTCCCTGGGCCCGTTCTTTGTGTTGGAGCGTTGGCCTTCTCCGGCGGTGGCCGCCGCGCCCAACTCCCCCCCTACTCGGGGACCGAGGCGGGCGAAGCCCAGCTCCTTCATGGCGGCCCGGAGCAGCTCCTCGTCGGTCCGCCCGGTACCGTCGCCGTCGACCCAGCGGACGACGGCGAGCAGCTCGTCGGCCGAGTAGGCGGTCACGGGGCGGCCGGGGGTGAAGTCCGGCTTCTCGGGACGGCCGGTGGGGGCCTCTGCAGGCTCGACAGCGGTCGGCTCGACGACGGGGGTTTCCTCGACGGCCTCGGGCTCGACGGCGGGCTCCTCGGCCTCGACGGCGGGAACCTCGGCGACGACGGCGGGAACCTCGGCGACGACCTCGGGCTCCTCGGCCTCGATGGCGGGAACCTCGGCGACGACCTCGGGCTCCTCGGCCTCGATGGCAGGAACCTCGGCGACGACCTCAGGCTCGACGGCGGGCTCCTCGGCCTCGACGGCGGGAACCTCGGCGACGACCTCGGGCTCCTCGACCTCGACGGCGGGAACCTCGGCGACGACCTCGGGCTCGACCTCGGGCTCCTCGACCTCGACGGCAGGAACCTCGGCAGCCTCGGCCTCCGTCACCGGCTCAGCGACCTCCGCGACCTCCGCGCCGTCAGCTTCAGCGGCCGGCTCCTCGACCTCGACCTCGACCTCGACCTCAGCAGCCTCGGGCTCGGCGATCCCAGCCTCGACGAACTCCTCAACCCCGGCAGCAGCCTCTTCGACCTCGGTGGCAGAACCCTCATCGGCCACCTCGACCTCAACGGCCTCGGCAGGCTCGGCGATCGCAGCGTCGGTCAGCTCCTCGACCTCAGCCGCCGGCTCCCCGACCTCAACGGCAGGGGCCTCGTCGGCAACCTCAGCCTCAGCGACCGGTTCCTCGACGGCAGGTACCTCGGGCTCAGCGACCTCGACGGCAACCACCTCGGCCTCGACCTCGGCCACCGGCTCGGCGTCGGCAGCCTCCTTCACCACCTCTTCGACGGCCTCGACCTCGGCGACAGGCTCCTCCGCCTGCTCCGCCCCCGTCTCGTCCGCAGCTGCGGCCTCGGCCAGCGCGGCGGTCGCGGCGGCCACCAGGTCGTCGGCGGCCGGGGAGGGCGCCGGGAGGGACACCACGGCGGCCGGGGTCTCCTCCTCCGTCACATCCTCCACCGCAGCCGACTCGACCTCGACGGAGTTCAGGTGCGAGCCCGACGGCGTCTCGACAGCCTCGGCGTCGACCCCGTCCTCGGCCTCGGCCTCGGTCTCGGCCTCGGTCTCGGTCTCGGTCTCAGCCACGGAAGCCTCGGCCTCGACCGGAGCCGTCACCGAAACCGGCGCCTCCTCCGCGAGGCCGTCCCGCTGGCCGCCGGCCAGGGCCTGACGCGCGGCAGCCTCGGCATCGGCGTCCGACGCCTCCACCTCCGGCACCTCGACCAGCGACTCCCCGGCACCCGTCTCGTCCGACTCCGCCAGCCCGTCCCGCTGCCCACCCGCGAGCGTCTGGCGCGCCGCGTACGCGGCCTCGGCGGCGCGGCGGTCGGCCTTGGCGGCGGTGAGCTCGGCGATCAGGTCGCCGAGGCCGGCCTCCTCCAGGGTGGCGCGCAGGCTGCGGATGGTGGGCAGGCGGTAGAGGGTGCCCTCGTCGGCGGCGAGGCGCTCGACCAGGTCGACCAGGTCCGCGAAGGCGATCCCGTCGAGGTCGTGCTCGGGCAGCAGGCGGGCGAGGCCGCGCAGTCCGGTGTTGATGGCCTCGATGGCCTGGGCGGTGCGGTCGACCAGGGCGCCGTCGGCGGGCACGGTCGGGAGGGTGCCGGCCGGGGCGAGGGCCGCCCAGGCGCGGCGCTCGATCTCAGCGGAGGTGAGGGCCTCGTGCAGGTCCTCGCGGCGGACCCGGCGGTCGGTGGCCAGGGCGACGGCCTGCTTGCGCAGCGAGCGGCCGCGCAGCCAGGAGAGCTTGACGCCGTTCTCTCGGCGCCAGCTGCTGTCCGCGGTGGCGGCCACGAGGGCGGTGAGGTCGGCGTCGTAGGCCGCGGTGGTGAGGGTCGCGGAGGTTCGGTGCACCCGCTGGAGCATCTCGACCAGCAGCGCGGTCTTGGCCATCGTGGCGGGTTCGTCGAGCTTGGCCTCGGCGGCCAGTGCGGTGACGGCTTCCCAGGTCTGCTGGAGGTCGCGACCGCGCAGCTCGGCGAGGGCGGTGGAGGCGGCGCGGGCGTCCTCGGGGGTGGCGACGGTGTCGACGGCCGCGTACCAGGCGTGGGTGTCGGCACGGACGGTGAAGGCGCCGAGTTCGGCGTAGCGGCCGAGGTCCTCGCGGAGGTCGGGCTCCGCGGCGGCGTCCTGGGGGTCCTTGACGTCTACGGCGCCGGCGACGTCCGCCGGGTCGGCTGCGTCGGCGTTGCGCGAGTGAAGCACTGTCATGTGTGGTCCGGTTCTGGGCGTCGACGGCGGGGCTGGCGGCGAGGGGGCGACGGACCGGGTGCGCGGAGTGCCCCTGGGGCGGGGCCGGGGGGCGCGCGGTCGGGCCGCCGGTTGTGGAGGCCCAGAATACGGGTGCCCGTTCGAGCCTTGCACGCACCCACCGCCGGACGGGCCGGTGTCGTGTGCCATACCGCCCGCCTGGACGCTACTCGGGAGGGCCACCCGGGTGGCCCTCCCCTGGTCCGGACGGGTGGCCGGGGTGCTCCGTCCGGGGTGGGCGGGGCCGCCGCAGCCCGTCCAGCGGGACCTTGCGGGCGCTGCGGACCGGTCGGCCGAGCGGCGGGCGGTAGCCGGCCCGACCGAGGGTGTGCGCGTCGACCGGCGCGAGGTACTCGTGCAACGCGGTGCGGTGCCACCACGCGCCGGTTTCCCGCAGTTCGCGCCATCCGGTGAACCGGTAGAGATAGAGGGTCGCCCGGACGTGGGTCGGCGGGTCGTCGGGGAAGGGGTTGTGGCGCAGCAGCCGGAGGGTCGCCCGGTCGCCGGCCAGCAGGCGGGCGACGAAGGGCAGGAACCAGGGGCGGGCGTAGGCGGGCGAGATGCCGGCGAACCACATCAGCCAGTCGAGCCGCAGGTGGTAGGGGGCGTACTGGCGCGGGAGGCGACGCACGTCGCCGGGTTTGCCCTTGAAGCCGTACTCGCGCCAGACGGTGTGCGGGGTGAGGACGGCCTCGTCGGTACCCTCGACCACGACCTCCTGGCGCAGCCGGTTGACGCTGCCGAAGGCGCCGTAGGTGTTGACGAGGTGGAGCCGGTTGAAGGAGCGGTTCATCACCTGGCGGCGCGAGACCATGTTGGTGACCGGCCAGTAGCTGAGGACGAGGACGGCGACGGTCAGTGCGATCACCAGCGCCTCGTACCAGAGGGGGGCGCCGGGGTACCGGCGGGCGTGCACGGGCAGGCCGAGGCGGGCCGGTTCGACGGCGGCGAGGGCGAGGGCGATGGTCAGCCAGTTGAGCCAGGCGAAGTTGCCGGAGGCGACCAGCCACAGCTGGGTGGCGAGCACGGCACAGGCCGCGTAACTCGCGATCGGCTGCGGGAGCAGCAGGCCGACCGGGACGACGAGTTGGACGAAGTGGTTGGCGGCTGCCTCGACACGGTGCAGCGGGTCGGGCAGGTGGTGGAAGAACCAGCTGAGCGGTCCGGGCATCGGCTGGGTCTCGTGGTGGTAGCGCAGGCAGGTCAGGTCACGCCAGCAGCTGTCGCCGCGTAGTTTGATCAGTCCGGCGCCGAACTCGACCCGGAAGGCCAGCCAGCGCATCAGCCACAGGACGAGGGTGGGCGGGGCGGTGCCGGCGTTGCCGAGGAAGGCGGCCAGGAAGCCCGCTTCGAGGAGCAGGGACTCCCAGCCGAAGGAGTACCACGTCTGCCCGACGTTCACGATGGAGAGGTAGAGGACCCAGAGCACCGCCCAGAGCAGGACGGAGGCCCAGAGCGGGACGACGTCGCCGAGTCCGGCGGCGACGGCGGCGGCCAGGGCGGCGCCGCTCCACGAGACGGCTGCGAAGAAGCGGTCGCTGTAGTGGAGGTGGAACAGGCTCGGGGCCTGGCGGAACGGGACGCGGGCGGTGAAGCGGGGCACCGGCAGCATGCCGTCGGCGCCGATCAGGGCGCGGAACTGCGCGGCGGCGGCGAGGAATCCGATCAGGTAGAGGCCGGCGAGCAGGCGTTGGACGAGCAGCCGGCTCAGCCAGTAGTCGGGGGCGGCGAACCAGTCCATGCGGCCCATGCCTACCATCGGCGGCCCCCGCCCGGGCCCGGCCGGGGCGCGGGCGGCGGACGGTTCACCCGCTCGGCCCGAGGCGAAGGGCGGTAAGCCGAACGGCGGTGACGCGAACGGCGGTGAGGCGAAGGCTGCTGGGGCGCAGGACGGTGAGGCGGATGGGTGGTGAGGCGCCGACCGGTGGGGCAAGGGGCCGTGCACCGCTGTGCCGCACGCGCGGCGCCCGGACGGCACAGCGGCGGGGGGGGGCTCCCCGGGGGGGGGGGGGGTCCCCCCCCAAGGGGGGGAGGGGCGGAGGGGGGGGGGGGAGGGCGAGGGGGGGGGGTGGTGTTTGGGGGGGGGGGTTGGGG